>JBHHYG010000013.1:0-25925 GCA_046757445.1 Acidobacteriota bacterium | reverse complement strand
AGCTACTACGAACAGATCCGCAAGCAGCCCCTGATCGGCGAGCGGGTCGAGAAGATGTCGGGGTTGCTGGAGGCGGCCGATGACCGCCAGCGGGTTCACCTGCTGGCAGGGTTACTGCGGGATGCTCGCAAGCTGTTCACGGGCGAGAATGACCTGCCCGCTGATTCCCAGGGACGGCAGGCGCTGGCGCTACTCGACCTGGTCAACTATGCCGGTAACCTGCTGACCCACGCGGCGAATTCCTGGCTGTCGCACCAGTCCGAGAGACTGGCGATCCGTGAGGGCTCCCTCGGAGTTGAGGACGCGGGCCACCTGGGTACCGGTGCAGGGCCAATGGCGATGTCGGAGCTGCCGAGCCGCGCTGACCTGCTCGATTTTCTCATCGACTTATTGCATGCGACCTATGGAAGCGGCTTCCTGTTCGATCGCGAATACGAGGCCTTGATAGGCGCCGCGGTTTCCACCTTTCATCCCGCCTCTGGCATCGACTTCTATGACCACGCGAACGGCAGGGCAGGGGAGCCAGTCAGCGCCGAGGGAGGACCAAACGGAGCCGCCGGTTCACCGCCGCCCGTCGCCGAGCTGACAGTTGCTATCTATAACGACCGTATCCACTATCTTGGCCACGCCATCGACTGGGCACAGGCGGCCGTACGGCAAACTCTCGGCCTGGTGCTCGACCGCTACCGATCGGTCGAGCCGGCGGCGAGCGGGGTGCGCGACGAAGTGCTGCGCTCCTCGGTACTATTGCCCTTCGCTTCAGTGATTGACCTGCTCAGCCGTGATGCCAGCCTCGCCATCGGCTTGCCGCACTCGGTCTTCGATGTTGAGCTGCATACTGGCCTGGAAGGCCTCAATGCGGGAGTAACGGTGGGACGGCTGAGGGTGATCGACAAGCTAGCGGACGTCGAGGATCTCGACCCTACTGGCATCTACGTGTTGCCGGAGACACCGGCTGACCTCGGACGGGTGGCGGGTATCTTGACGCTACAAGAAGGATCGCGGCTGTCACATATACAGCTGCTGGCCCGCAGCCTCGGCCTGCCGAATGCCGTCATCTCCCCATCGTTGCTGCCCAAGCTGCGCGAGTACGAGGGCGAGAGGGTATTTTATGCCGTCTCGCCGTTGGGCATCGTGGTGCTCAAGAGAGCGGACGAGATGACCCAGCAAGATCAGACTACCCTCGAGGAAAGCCAGGGAGGGAACGGTCGGCGCTTCGCCATCGACCTATCCAGGCTGGATCTGAGCGTCCGGAACGTCCTCGAGTTGGAGGACGTGGATCTCACTGATTCCGGACGCATCGTCGGCCCCAAGGCAGCCAACTTGGGCCGGCTCCATCGCCTCTTTCCCGACCACGTCGCCCCCGGCCTGGTGATCCCCTTCGGTGTCTTTCGACAGCATATCGATCGCGACCTCACGGGCGACGGCCGCACGCTCTACGAGAAGTTGATTTCCATCTATGCGGAAGCGGACGAAGCGGCCGCTGCCGGCACCGACAGTGCGACCATCCATAGCATGTTGGTGAGTCGGCTGGAGGAGGTGCGCAAGACGATCGTCGGCATGGAGCTTCTACCCGACTTCGTCAACGAGCTCCGCGCGGCCCTGCGGCGGCGATTCGGAACCGATGGTAGCTACGGGGTCTTCGTGCGCTCCGATACCAACGTCGAAGATCTCCCTTACTTCACCGGTGCCGGGCTCAACCTCACTCTCATGAACCAGATCGGCACCGATGAGATCCTCGCTGCCATCAAGAAGGTCTGGGCCAGCCCGTTCTCGGAACGTTCCTATACCTGGAGGCAGCGCCTGCTGGCCGACCCCGAGGATGTCTACCCCTCGGTCATCTTGCTGCGCAGCGTGCCGGTGGAGGCCTCCGGCGTGTTGGCCACGGCCGATGTCGCCAGCGGCCGGCCCGGTTTTTGGACGGTGACCCTGGCTGAGGGCGTGGGCGGGGTCGTAGAGGGAGAGCCGGCGGAGACCGTGCTGTTGCCGGCTTCGGGTGGCGCGCTGGTTCTCCTGTCGTCGGCCAGAGCGGTGTGGCGGAAGGTGCTGAGGATGGTCGGAGACGGCGGTGTGGCCAGGGTTCCTGTGCACGGCTATTCGGTGCTGTTGACGCCGGAGCGGCAACGGCAGCTGCGCGAGGTGATGGCGAAGATCCTCGAGCGTTATCCGCCGGTGCTGGGCAAGGAAGGTGATCCGATGCCGTGGGATATCGAATTCGGCTTCGTCGGTGACCACCTTGCCCTCTTCCAAATCCGGCCTCTGGTCGAGAGCCGGCACACCGCAATGTTGCGGGGTTTGATGGCCATGGATCGCGCTGCCCGCGCCCGTGGCGTGGCGCCGCTGTCGCTCGATGAGCCGCCGAGGCTCCCGTGAGCACTACCAACAGGAAACGAGCGTGTGGGTTCCGTCGGCTCGGCCTTTGTCTCCTGCTCACCTTGCCGGTATGGCTCGCTGCCGCCCCGGCTCCTGCCGCCTACCCGCTCGACGGCTACCGGCGCACGGGCGTGCGCCGGCTGCGTGCTTACCAGATGGTTCAGGAGGGACTGATCAGCGGTCGGCGCCTGCCGGCCGGGGCGTTGATGCCGATCGATTCGATTCACCTCCACCTGATCGACGTAAATCCCGACTTCGATATCACCGGCTCGACGGCGCGATCCCCGGCACTGCAGGAGGGGCTCGAGGAGGTCTTCGAGCAGCGTTCACCCGAGTATTCGATCGCTGTGCTGGACATCACCGATCCCAGCGGGCCCGCCTACGCAGCGATACGGGAAACTGAGCCATACCTGCCGGGCAGCGTCGGCAAGATTCTGGTAGTAGGTGGCCTGTTTGCGGCCCTCGCTGCGGCGCATCCGGATCCCGGGGATCGCCTCAGGGTGCTTCGCGACACCTCGATCCGTGCCGATCGCTTCATCCGCAACGACTCGCACACGGTGCCGATCGCCGATCTCGAGGCTCCCAGCCTGGTACATCGCCCCATCAGACTCGGCGACACCTTCAGCTTGTTCGAATGGATCGACCATGCGGTGAGCCCGTCGTCGAACGCCGCCGGGGCGACGGTCTGGAAAGAGGCGATGCTGTTACGGCACTTCGGGCGCGACTATCCACCATCAGCACGGGTCGAGGAAACGTTCTTTGCCGAAACGCCCAAGAAGGAGCTTCAGGAGCTTGCGCTTGACACGCTGGAAGCACCCTTGCGCGCCGCCGGCCTCGACGTGAGCAGGCTACGCCAGGGCACGATGTTTACCCTAGGTGGCAACGAGGTAGTGCCAGGCACTAGCTCCTACGCCACGCCACGCCAGCTTCTGCGCTGGCTGCTACGGCTCGAGCAGGGCAGGTTGGTCGATCCATTTTCCAGCCTGGAAATGAAGCGGCTACTGTATTTCACTCGCCGCCGCTACCGCTATGCGGTGTCGCCAGCGCTCGATCGCGCAGCGGTCTATTTCAAGTCCGGTTCCTTCTACGAGTGCAAGCCCGAGCCGAATTTTCGTTGCCGCAAATATAGGGGCAACGTCACCAACGTCATGAACTCGGTCGCGATCGTCGAGAATCCCGCCCGGCCTCAGCCAGGAGAGATGCAACGGGTTTACCTGGTGGCGATGATGTCGAACGTCTTGCGGAAGAACTCGGCCGAGGAACATCGTGACATCGCCACCGCCATCGACCAGCTCATTCGCCGACTCCACTTGCCGCCCACGATAAAGGGATCCTAAGAGGATGGGTGTGGTGTTATCTCGCCGCGTGGATCGGGGGAGCCGGCGGGACGGAGATCTCGATAGTATCCGCGACAACCCGTTCCTCGAGGTGTGGCACACGCTGCCCTGCGCCGTTAGCCGGGAGATGGAGGCAAGGAGCAGATCACTTCTGGCGAGGTGACGCTGCTTTGGACAGAATCTGGGGAAAGGTGTGTGCGGGCGTCGGCAAGCGGTTTAACCGCTATGCCCTCTACTTCGGGTATCCCGAATGCAACATCACCGTGCCGGTGGTGGTGGTCTCTTTCGCCGGTCGTCACCATCTCGTCGAGGTCGTGCGTGAGGGCAAGAAGTGGGACCTCAGGATCCTCATCCGGCCGTTGCTCATCGTCGTCCACAAGTTCATGAACCTCGATGAGCTGAACACACCGCTCGGGCGAGAACGGCTGAGAGCCTGCGTCTTCAGGTTGCCGGTTGAGGGCAAGATGGTGTCGATGTGCGAGATGAATGCCACCTCGCTACGGCGGCAACTGAATCTCGAGGCCAACGCGACCCGTGCCGCCGGGCTCTAGCCGCAGACGAGATCATCCAAAGCCACGATCAACCGCTGCAGTATTTCCTCTCCGTGCCGGCTCTCGACAAGGCCGACGGCCACGTAGCGAGCGTCGGGGCGTACCACCAAGGCGGCATCCGCGTGAAAGTCGTGCCAGGTTCCGGACTTGCGGTAGATGCTGGCACCGGGCCTTTTGTCGAGCCCACGTACGAACTTGTGGTGGATCTCCGAATCCGCGAGCAAGCGCTTCATCTCGGCAGAAGCGACTTCTGAAACGAGTTTCCCCTGATCGAGCAGTACGAAGAAGCGGGCCGCCTGCCTCGGAGTGGCGGCATGCGAGAGCCCTGCCATCGGGTCGCGATGCCAGTAACGATCCTCGGCGTAGGCCTTACCGACCCACAGCCCTCCGCCCAGTCGGGGCTCGTAGAGGCGGTAGGCATCCGCTTGCAACGTGCTCGCAACCTTGGCAAAGCCGACCCTATCCAGCACGGCAGTGGCGGCGGCATTGTCGGAACTCCTGATCATCTGGGCCACCCGCCGGTACCGGCGCGGTGTCAGCTTGATCTGTCCTTGCGCACTGGCCTCGAAGGCAGCGAGCATGATGGCGATCTTCGGCAGGCTTGCGGCGTAGAACATCTGATCGCCGTTAATCGTCGCAGCGCGCATCTGGCCGGACCGGGAAAGATCGACGAGGGCGATTCCCAGCCGACCTCGAGCTGCGTCCTCCATGAGGCCCAGTCGCGCCACCACCCGCCTGAGTCCATCTTGGAGATCGGGGTCCTCGGGGCTGAGGGGGCAATCGAGGAGTTGTGGCGCAGGCGCGCTGGGAGAGAGGGATTCCGAGGTGGCGGCGCCTGCCCCTATGAATAGATAGAGGCTGGCCACCAGAGGCAGCCAGCTCCGGGCGCTCCAGTGGCAGCGACGGGGGGAGTACGGAGACATCGTAGGGGGTGGTCGACTCCGGACGGGGAACCCTTGCGAGACGGCGCGATTATAGCAGCCGATGTCCACTCGCGCGCGCCGTGGTGTAAGAGACGAAACAGCCCTCGGTTGACTAGGCTCAGGCCTTCCCCTTCAGGGAGCGGGAGAATTGCTCCAGGGCACTGCGCACGGTGCCTCCATCGGTCTCCGCAGTGGCAGGGCGGCTTGCCCTCCCCCCGGCGTCGAGATCGAGCTCGTAGATACGTTTCATCTCCACGATCCGCTGCCGGGACTCTTCGTCAAATGCAGAGGTGCCGTCGAAGGCGTGCAGAACGATGCTCTCGAGGAGCTCTCCGAGCGACATCTCGTGGTACGCGGCCAGGGCCTTCAAGACCTTCAGGAGCCTCTTTTCCAGCCTGACGCCGGTCTGCACTCGCTCGGTTAACGGGGCTTCTTTCTGGGGCATGCACGCCTGCATTTCTCATCGCCCTGCTGCTGCGGGGGCGCGGTCAGGCCCGCGCCTGCCATGGCTTGTAGTTGTGGGCCGAGGGTCGATGTTATTAATGTACCATTGTACCAGTGTAGGGGAACAATGAGAACCTGGATGCCTGCGACCCACAGCGCGTGCCCGCTCACTTCACGACCCGATGAGAAGTTCGGGCTGGAACTTGACGCCCATAAGGCACGGCGCAAGTATTGAATGTTCCTGCTCATGAGTGCACCAGCAAGCTCCGACCGGCAGGAGCTTCGGCGGGCACCCGGACGGGTGGGGGACGATTCCGACGCGGGTCGAGCTCTTCATGATCCGCCCGAGCATGGGAGGTGTGGATGCAAACGACCTCGTTTCGACGTTTCGTAGTGTTGCTGTTTGTTATCGCTGCCTCCGCTTTGGCGCAAGTGGCGCCGGGTGAGGAGGCGACCACTCCGCAGGAAGATGCGCCGCTAGTCCTCTCCGCCCAGGATACCCTTCGCTTCAACACCGTGTCGGGGCCGCGTATCTCTCCGGATGATCAGTGGGTGCTCTACACAAAGAGCCGCCGCGACATGGATGACGAGGACTTGAAAAGCACCACCCATATCTGGCGGGTCGCGATCGACGGCGGCGATCGACGGCAACTGACCTACGGCAAGGAGAGCGCCACATCCCCAGCCTGGTTTCCGGATGGCAAGAAGATCGCTTTCATTTCCTCGCGGGGGAGCGAGAAAGGCGATGACAGGGGTGGCGACATCAACCAGGTCTTTTTCATCTTCACCGACGGTGGTGAAGCCTGGCAGGTGACCGAGCACGAGGGCGGCGTTTCCCAGTTCAGCATCTCCCCCGATGGCAGCAAGCTGTTGTTCACTGCTCGTGACCGGTTGAGCGATGAGGCTAAGAAAAAGCAAAAGCGCAAGGACGATGCCGAGGTGGTCGACGAGAAATTCCGCATGACTCACTTGTGGCTCTTCGATATCGAAACGGGCGAGGAGAAGCGGCTCACCGAGGGAGACTTCACGGTTGCCGACCCGCAGTGGTCGCCCGACTCTGAACGAATCGCCTACGTGACGCGGCGCACCCCAAAAGTGGACGACAGCTCGAGCAGTGACATCCGGGTGGTGAACGTTGCAGATGGCGAATCGCGAAAGCTCTACGAGAACGGCGGCCCCGATACCAGCCCCCGCTGGTCGCCCGACGGCGGCACCATCGCCTTCGCTTCCAAACCACAGATCGGCAACACCCAGTGGTACAGCAAGCTCTACTTGATTTCGCCAGCGGATGATGCGCCGAAGGTTTTGCTCGAAGACTTCGACCTCGACTTCGGGACTCCGACCTGGTCGCGAGATGGAAGATCGATCTTCTGGTCGACAGGGGAGAAGACCACCGTCAATCTTTTCTCGGTCGATATCGAATCCGAGGAAATCGAGCGGCGCACACCGAGGCGTGGCCGCAACTTCCAGTGGCAGCTCTCCCACCACGGCGGCCGCTGGGTCTGGGTCCATTCCGATCCTACCAGTCCCAGCGAGATCTTCGTCGCCGGCTCCGACCTTGGAAATCCTATCCAGCTGACCGATGCCAACCCCTGGTTACGTCAAGAGAGTGTCAAGCTGGGCCAAGTGGAGACGATCCGCTGGAAGAACGGCGACGGCCAGTGGATCGAAGGTGTGCTGACCAAACCGGTCGGCTACGTCGTGGGCGAGAAGTATCCCTTCATCCTCAACCCGCACGGCGGCCCCAGCGGCGCGGTCACAGAGTCATTCAATGCGACCAATCATTTCTTCGCCGGCAATGGCTACATGATCCTGCAGCCCAACTTCCGCGGTAGTTCCAACTACGGCCAGGAGTTCCTCAACGCCAATCGCGACAACTGGGGTATCCGGGATTACGACGACTGCATGAAGGGGGTCGATTACTGCATCGCGCGGGGGCTGGCCGATGCCGACAGGATGATCGCTTACGGCTGGAGCTATGGCGGCTACATGAGCTACTGGATCTCCACGCAGACCGATCGTTTCAAGGTGGTCTCGCCAGGAGCTGGCCTTTCCAACCTCTACAGCATGTACAGCACCACCGACATCCCCGCCTATATGGGTTGGTTCTTCGGCACGCCCTGGGACAACGAGGATATTTACCGGCGGCTCTCGCCCATCCGCCATGTCAAGAATGTCACCAGCTCGATCCTCATCATGCATGGTGCCCGTGACGCCCGCGTGCCGCCGCAGCAAGGGGTAGAATTCTACAAGGCGCTCAAAGACCTGGGCAAGGACGTGACCTTCGTTCGCTACCCACGCCAGGGGCACGGCATCCGGGAGCCGCGGCTGCAGATGGACCGCCTGCGCCGTTACCTCTTCTACTTCTCGAAACACGTCGGTGTAACGCCGATCAGTGAGAAGTTGTGGGAGGCGGAGCAGGCCAAAAGTAAGCAGGAGAAGAAAACCAAGACCGATGGCGGCGGCATCGAAGACGTGAACCTGCCGCCCAGCAGCCCGGACACCCTCGTGGGCGACCCCGGAATCTTCAAGGTCATAGAGAGAGAGGAACAGTAATCTGAACGATCGATTCGGCCGCCGCCCGTGCGACCTACGTGTCTCGGTAACAGACCGTTGCAACTTTCGCTGCGGCTACTGCATGCCACAGGACGTGTTCGGCGAGGGTTACCGGTTCCTGCCGCGAGGGGAGATCCTTACCTTCGAGGAGATCGCACGCTTGGTGCGTATCTTCAAGAGTATGGGTGTACGCAAGGTTCGCCTCACGGGAGGCGAGCCACTGCTGCGGAGCGAGTTGCCAAAGCTGGTGAGCATGCTCGCTGACGATCCGGATCTCGAGGTCGCCCTGACCACCAACGGATCGCTGTTGCCGCAGTATGCTAGGGCGCTCGCCGCTGCCGGGTTGCGGCGTGTGACGGTGAGCCTCGACTCGCTCGACGACAAGGTCTTTCGAGCCATGAACGACGCCAAATATCCTGTCTCCCGAGTTCTCCAGGGAATCGAGGCGGCGTCGGCCGCCGGCTTGCGGCCGGTGAAGATCAACGCCGTCGTTCGTCGCGGCATCAACGACCACACCGTGGTGAAGCTGGCGCAGCACTTCAAGGGTAGCGGCCACATCGTCAGGTTCATCGAGTACATGGACGTCGGTACCACCAACGGCTGGCGGTTGGACGATGTGGTACCCGCTGCGGAAATCGTAGCCTGGATCATCGCCGAGATGCCGGCTGAACCGTTGGACTCCGCCTACCCGGGCGAGGTGGCGAGGCGCTGGCGATATCGGGACGGCGACGGCGAGTTCGGTGTTATCACCTCGGTGACTCAGCCCTTTTGCGGCGACTGCACGCGGGCCCGTCTTTCTGCCGACGGGCAGCTCTACACTTGCTTGTTCGCCAGCGAGGGCACCGACCTCAGGGCCCTGCTGCGGCAGGGAGCCGACGACCGGATGATCGTGACGCGCTTGCGGCAGACCTGGCGGGCTCGCCAGGATCGCTACTCCGAGCTGCGCTCGGAGAGGACGGCAGGCCTGCAGCGGATCGAGATGTCCTACATCGGTGGTTAGCCCGGGCTGCTACCCGGCTTCAGAACGGAGCCAACTGCTCCGCAGTGGGCTCTGCTCAGCAATACCAGGGTTCGCTGAGATAGGGCACGGTGGCCCGTGCCCGGCCGGCCGGCACGGGGGGCAGGCTGGCAGCTTTCCGGCCCATGGCTCGCTGCAGGCATTCCCATACCTCAAAGAAGATGGTTTGCCTGTCGGCCTCCGTTTCGGAGGCTATCTCGACGACAGATTCAACCTCTCTCTGTAGGGCATCGATACGATGGTCGGGGTGATGCCAGCGATAGATCAACGTTTCCTGGTCGAAGGGTCCGACCAGTTCTCTCACCTCGGGCAGTTCGAGCAGCCGCGAGCCTGCAGGGATCAGCAATCGCATGGCCAGCTGGATCGGTGCTACGTTCTCGACGAGATCCAGCCGCGCCACCGTCGCCAGCAGATCCTCATAGCTCGCCAGGGTAAGCCATGGGGTGAAGGCGACGAAGGTAGGGTGCAGGACGAGGCCAACCCGACGGAAGCGCGCCGCCACCTCGATGAAGTCGGACCGTGTGTGTCCCTTATCCAGCAGGGTGAGAACTCTATCGTCGACCGACTCGACGGCTGTGGTGACGAAGGCACAACCGGTGTCCCGGAGCACCTCGAGCTGCTCGATGCTTTTCAGCAGGTGTTCGACCTTGATGGTGACATCGTAGGTAAGATCCGGATGCTCTCGGTGCAGCGCCCGTACCAGGCTCAAGGCATGTTTCGGACCGTTGAAGAAGTCGGGGTCGCCGAAGCTGATGTGCTCAGCCCCCATGGTCACCTGGCGGCGTATGTCCTCGAGGACCACCTGTGGCTGGACAATGCGGAACTGTCCACCATAGACGGGGACCACTGGGCAATGCCGGCACAGGTGCTTGCAACCCCTGCTGGCCTCGGTGTAGCCGGTTGTACGATGACGGCCGTCGGCAGCTTTCAGGTGGGCGTAGGCCGAAAGTGCTGGTAATCCGCTACGATCGGGTACCAGAAACCTCTGCTTGCGAAGAGAGATGATCGGCTCCTCCTGCATCGCCGCGGCGGCGGCTTCTCTGGAGCGAAGTACCAGATTGACCAGGCCTTCCTCGAACTCACCCCCGAGGATTGTCCTTACGCCGCGGCGGCGCAGCAGCTCGGCGTTCAAGGGCGCATAGAGGCCGTAGGCGCAGAGGTGTGCCGCAGGGTTGAGCGCCTTCACCTGCTCGAGCACGTGAAGAGCGATCCGGGTGGCCGTGTGCATCGGCAGGTAAAATGCCACCAGATCGGCTCGGCGCACCTGCCCCTCGTCGAGCGCCTGCACCGAAAGGTCGAGGGAGCTCACCTGCGCCCCCGACCTGCGCAGCCAGGCCGCCGGCGAGGCGAGCCCGAATGGCTGCCGGCCGAGTTCGTAGGTTGATATCAGAAGAATGTTCATCGCTTATCCTTTACACGAGCATCTTCGATCATACCTCGTACCAGCAAGCGAGGTGACTTTACCCCGCAGGCCAGATGCCGTACCGTGATAACGGAGAGGTTGCGTTTCTAGCAGGGCGTTGTTTGGAGGAGACCCGATGAACGATGAAGAGACCAAGTCACAGCTTGAGGGCATCTCCGTCGACACACGCCCGGTGACCTTCACCGCGGCAGCGACCCGAAAGGTTCTCGAGTTCGCCGAGGCCCACGAACAGGCCCACGGCAGGCCGCTCCGTCTCTACGTGCAAGGCAGCAGGACGGGCTATGACTACGGCTTCACCTTCGAGGAGAAGGGCGAGATCGACGAGCTCATCCGCCAAGAGGAGTTCGACTTGGTGGTAGACGGTTACAGTCTCCAGCTCGTGGAAGGCTCGACGGTCGATTATGTGGAGAGCCTCACCGGTGGCGGCTTCGTGGTCAACAACCCGAATGAGCCGGACCCCATGGGCGATCCCCTCTTTGCCCGCGTGCAGCGCCTCATCGACGAGCAGATCAACCCCGGCGTGGCCATGCACGGTGGCTTCGTTAGCTTGCTCGACATCAAGGACGGCGTCGCCTATGTGCAGCTCGGGGGCGGTTGCCAGGGCTGCGGAATGGTGGATGTGACGCTCAAGCAGGGGATCGAGCGCATGCTGAAGGAGCAGATCCCGGAAATCCAGAGCGTCTACGACACCACCGACCACGCCTCCGGCCAGAATCCCTTCTATCAACCCTCCAAGGGAAGCGGCTTCTAGCCCGCATTTCTCAACGGCTCGCGGCTGCGCGAGCGCAAAGGCAGGCGATAACTGCGTTGCGCTTGCTCGTCAGGGAGCATGGCGGCGATTCTCGTAGTAGATGAGGCCGCCGCCGATACCGCCGGCGAAAAAGTCGGCATCGCCGTCGCCGTCGATATCCGCAAACGTGGGCGTCGTGAAGGGGTGGACGGATAGGGTGAAGGAGTCGTCCTTTTCGAAACGGGGTCTCTCACGGGTGCCGGTGTTGCGGTAGAAGAGGACGCCATTCGCCTCCGATCCGATGACCAGGTCGAGATCGCCGTCGCCGTCGAGGTCGACGAGCGTGGGCACACTGCGACGCCCGACGTCGATCTCCGCGAACTCGTCGCTGACCAGCTCGAATCGGGGTGAAGCGGGAGTGCCTTGGTTGCGATAGTAGTTGATCTTGCCTGACGACTCACCGATGAAAAGATCGAGATCGCCGTCGCCGTCGACGTCGCCGAGGGTCGGCGTAGCGTTTCGCCCCCGCGTGAGCTTCACCAACTCCGGGTCGGTGTTGACGAAATGCGGCTCGCTTATCGTGCCGACGTTGGTCACCAGGGCGAGCTTGTCTCGCCAGCTGCCCATCAGCATGTCGATGTCGCCGTCATCGTCCAGGTCAGCGAAAGCCGGCGCGTAGTGGTAGGCCTCTACGAAGCCTTCCATGGAGCCGCGGAGCCGGAACGAGGGCTCAGTCGATGTGCCGACGTTCTCGAACCGGTACAGTCGTCCGGCCTCGGGATCGTCGGGCTCGATCTTGTTGCCGAGCAAGAGGTCGAGGTCTCCGTCCCCGTCGAGGTCGGCGAAGGCAGGGAAGCTCTCGCTGCCGACGTCGATGTTTGTCAGGTAGCGGGCGGTACGAAGCGCGAAGCGTCCGGGAGCGATCTGGTCGAGTTGGTAAAGGTTGTCGATGGTCGTGCGATTGGGATTGAAGGCTCCGCCGAGCACGCCCAGCAATAGGTCGCGGTCGCCGTCGGCGTCCAGGTCGCCGAAGGCCGGAGCGTTGTAGCCGCTGGTGCGGATCGGGTTTCTTGGCGGGAAGGGCACGGGCTCCGCCGTCAGCGCCGGACTCGAGCAGGAACCGGTGTTGCGGATGAAGAGCAGTCCCGGCTCGAAGAAATCTCCCCAGAACAGGTCGAGGTCGCCGTCTCCGTCGATGTCCTCGAGGGCCATGGTGTTGGCGCCGTGCAGGGTGGCCCTTTGTAGCAGGATCTGGCCGATGATCTCGATGCTCTGGAAGTGGTCGGTGACCTTGCGGAAAACGGGGGCGCCGCCTGCGGCGACATGGTCTTGCTCGTACCGCGTGATGGTGCCCTCGATACGCCCGAGCATCAGGTCGAGGCGGCGGTCGCAGTCGATGTCGGCGACCTTTGGAATGTTCTGACGATCGGAAAAGAGCGCCTCGCCGCCGACGTCCTTCAACCTGTCGGTCACCAGCGTGAAGGACGGCTGCGCGCGGCCGCCGTCGTTGCGGTAATAGCGGATGAGGCTGAAAGGCTCCTCGGCGAGCAGGTCGAGGTCACCATCGGCGTCCATGTCGACGAACAGGCTCCACTCGCCGATCTCGAGGCCCCGGAAACGGTCGGTGCGCCAGACGTAGCGGGGCTCATCGGGGGTGCCGACCTGCTCGAAGAGCATCACTTCGTTGGAGTACTCCTGTACCAAGAGGTCGAGGTCGCCGTCGCCGTCGATGTCGACGAGCTGCGGGCGCGGGATATTGAGGCCACCGAGGAAGGGATGGGCGTAAGGTTGCCCTGTTTCGTCGACGACCTCGAACGGGTAGATGCGTCGCTCGAAGGTGGGGAGGGCTTCGTCGCCCGTTTGGTGGGCGCGCGCCCACGAGCTCGCCGCCACCGATACGACCATCAAGGCCAAGAGAGCGAGGCGCGTGCGGCCGCCGCTCGACCCCAGCAGCAACGCAACCGTTGCCGAGGTCGGCTTTTCTACCACTGGCCTGCGGGCCGCAATCGACCTGTTCGCCGGCACCGGCTCAGTTCTTGTCTTGCACCTTCACCAGGAAGAGCCCCTCGCGGCTACTGGTGACGGCAATGGCTCCGCTCCTGAAGAACGGGTAGTTGCTCCAGGAGCCGCCGAAACCGGGCTCGTCCTTGCCATAGGGGACGGTATCGAAGAAGCCGAGCGCTCGTGGGTGCTCCGGATCGCCGACGTCGTAGACGCGCAGGCCGCTGACGTAGTTCGACTGGAACATCGTGTCGCCGCGGATGTACAGGTTGTGGTCAGTGGCCCGGTTCGTGGAGATGAACTCGTCGACGACGATCGGGTCCTCGAGATCCATGACGTCCCAGATCAGCGTGCGCGTGCCCTTGACCTTGTCCTGGATCTCGTCCAGCTCGTCGTCCATGAAGAAGTAGCGCTGATCGGGGGTCAGCCATCCCTGGTGCGTGTAGCCGACGTTCGGGTAGGTGGCCATGGCCACGGCCACCGGGTTCCGCTTGTCGGAGACATCGGCGATGCTCAGAGCGGTTTCGTTGGCGCCGAAACAGATCTCCTTGCCCCGGTACTGCTGGTCGGGACCGTGGTAGATGACACACTCCGCGTCGTGGGAGTAGCCGGTGCCACGCCGCCCCGTCGAGGTATCCGAGAAGCATCCCGCGAACACCGGGTGGCGAGGATCCTCGATGTTGATCATGTGAAGGCCGCCGCCGCAGGTCTTGTCGCCGCCGCTGGCGCCGACGGCGAAGGCGAAGCCGCTGCTCTCGTTGATGACGATGTTGTGGGCGCTCTGGATACCGTCGTAATGGGCGTCCTCGGTGAAGGTAATGGGCGTTCCTTCGAACTGCCGCAGGCGCGATAGGTCGAAAACCTGCATGCCGTGTTTCCGCGCCGCGTCGGAAACGATGAAGGCGAAACCCTTGTAGACCTTGATGTCACGCCATACGCTTCCGGGTGCGCCCTCTGTCTTGGGGAGGCTGCCGACCAAGATCGGTCGCTGGGGGTTTGTGACGTCGACGAAGGAAGCGCGGTCGCTGAGGCCGACGATGGCATACTCCTTACCTGTCTGAGGGTCGCTCCAACCCCAGATATCGTTGGTGCGCACACCGCGGCTACCGCCAATGGCGCTGACCGGCAAGAACGACAGCAAGTCGACCTTGTCGCAGCCGAAGTTGGCGGCCTTGCCGTTGGTGCACGATACCTTGCCGTCGGTGACCGGGTCATAGTTCTTGATCTCGCTGAGCACTTTGGTTCGCGCCCAGCCCCAATCGGAGCGATCCATGATCACTGCCGTGCCGGCGCCGTAATCGTCGCCGGGCAGGCCGGCCACCAGCACATCGCCGCGAACCGCCAGGCTGTCGGCAAAACGATCCCGGGGTCCCAGTCCCTCTGTCGCCATCTTGGTGGCAGAGGTCCAGTTGCCGTTCCGATCACGAGTAAAGCGGTAGATGCGCCCCTGCCTTGCCGCTCCCGGGGCACCGACCAGCACCTCCTCGCCATCGAAGGCGATGGCGGAACCGAAGGAAGAGCCCGCCGTGCCGTCGAAGGGGACGAGGCTCGACCGCCGGCGCCACTTGCCGGCCTCCTCGTCGTACCCGTAGACGTACACGGCGCCGACCCTGCTGTTGGCGCCGCCGGCGCCGATGAAGAGCTCACCATCATGAAAGGCGATGGCGGAGCCAAAGGTAGCTCCCTGCCGGCTGCTATCCCCGGGCAGTATCGCCACCTGCTGCCAACTGTCGCCGTCGCGATGGAAGACGTAGACGCTTCCCGCACGCTCGCGGACGAGGGGAGCGCCGACCATGACCCAGTTGCCGTCGATCGCCACCGTGGCGCCGAAGCGCGGAGGCAGGGCCGGTCGCGCTCCGCCTTCCTCCGCAGCTTGCGGTTGCTCCCCTTCTTGCTCGGCGGCTTCCTCCTCCTCAGCCGCCTCCGGCTCCTCGGCCACCAGCTTGGCTTGCTGCATCCAGGAGCCAGACTGGCGGTGAAAGAGATAGGCTGCACCGGCACCCTTGTCCTGGCCGGCGGCGCCGACGATCAACAGGTCGTCACTCACCGCCAGGGCGCTGCCGAAGAGGTTGTCTTCAGCCAGGTCGCCAGCTGCGAGCCGGCCGACCTCCGACCAACCGTCATGGTCCCTGCGGAAGAGGTAGACGGCGCCGCCGTCGACGTTCACCGCGCTCACCAGCAGGGTCTCGCCAGCGCCAACGATCGCCCGGCCGAAACCGTCGCCCTCGGTGGCGTTGGAACGAGTGAGCTGTACGGCTTCCTTCCAGCCGTCTGCTCCACGACGGTAGACGTAGACAACGCCGGGACTCATCTGGTTGGCGGGCTCGGCGAGGAACACCTCGTCATCGCCTACCGCGACGGTGGAGCCGTAGCCGACCTGCGCTCGGGCAGGTGCCGCCAAGGCGAGCAGCACAACGGCGATGGGGAGAAAAGAGACAAGCTTCCTCATGATTCACCTCGCTAGTGGGGAGCTGCTGGCTGCCGGCGGCATGGGGACCCGCCAGTTGGCCCGAAAAACCCAATCTTATAAGGGTTTCTGAAAGGCGCTCCAGGATCAAGGGCGGAGGAAGCTGGCACAGCCAAAAGGTACCAACACTTCAGCCACAGTATCTCGTGACGCTGTTTTCACCTCATGGTAGGATGTGCCGTTCCCGACGACGGACCGCCGGGTTTCCTCGAAACCACGAATAGTAACGGAAGGAGCAACCCGATTACACGGCTCCCCTATAAGTTTGGTGTTTCGGTGGCATGTCTGCTCCTCATCGGAGCTGCGTGCGCCCCAGCGCCCGAGACATCCGAGACGCCCGACACGCCTGCCCCGAAGATTGAGCGCAGCGTCGCCGAGCTCAAGGAAGGGACAGTCCGCACCGTCTATATCGACAGGCCCAAAGTTGGTGCCAAGGGATACGTCGTCGGCGACTGGAGAAACGGGAAGGTAAGGGCAGAAGTCTGGGGCTTTCCTGAAAACGAAAAAGGCTATGAAGTCTTCCTTTTCGAAATTGATGTACGTGCCTACATGGACAAGATGTTCATCGATGGCGATGCCCAAATCGGGATCGTTGCCGATCCCCCGCCTTTCCACGACGTCGCCGGGCTGATCACCAAGTGGCACAGCCTCGGTGATCTCGAGATGAACGCGGATGGAAGTGGCACACTCGAGTACACCGAGGGCGACAACCTGTACGAGGAAGGCCTGAACATGATCTTCATCTTCGGGAAGGTCACGGATGGCCAGCACGGCGGCCCGGAGGATGTCAGCCTGCTGATGGTCGAGTGCAACGGTCCTCTTCCCGGGACCATGGGCAGCGAGGGGATGGAAAGCGCCCTGACGGTTTTTTCAAAACACTGGGAACGAGAGCTGTAGAAGCGAAGCACGCTCGCCCCAGGATTGTGCCGTCGAACGGCCCCGGCCGCTCGAATCGTCGTGGCTTCCCGCTCCCCTCCGCGGCAGACGGCGGTCAACGTCCGGTCAACTTCTCTATTCTCGCGAGTACTCTCTTTGAGGAGCCGGCAAAGATCTCTTTCACATTCCCGCTTTCATCAATGAGGATCGACAGCGGCACCCACACGTCCTTCACATCGTAGATCTGCTCGACAGCATTCTCCTCAGCCAAGAAGGTCGGGTAAGAGATCCCGTGCTTCCTCAGGTACTGCTCCACGACCTCGGGGCCTGCGGTATCGATGCTCAGCCCGACAACCTCTATCCCCTTGTCTCGGAGCCGAGGCCGCAAACGTTCGAGCTCAGGCATCTCCCTGACACACAAGGTGCACCATGTTGCCCACAGGTTCACGAGGGTCATTCTCCCGCCGGAGATGAGAGAGCCAAGGTGGCCCCTCCTACCCCGTAAGGTAGATACACTAATCTGTGGAAGTGGCAGTCCCTTGCGGATGTTCAGGGTACGTGCTTGTAGTTCCCCGGGCGGCAAGGGGTCGGGCAGATTGGCAGGTCGCTCAGAGGTTGTTTCCAGTTGATCCCGGCCCTCCGTAATTCGCAGATGCGTTCCTGTCGGGATGTTCTCGAACCGTTGCACGAAACCCGAAGGCCAGGTCACATCCAGCCAATCAACGTTTGCAGCAGAACCGAGACCAAAAAGAAGGCGGGGATCGTGCTGCGACAGGTATCCTTCACCACCCGCCTTGACCTTTGTCTGGATCCCGATCGGCGACTTCACCCGCACGATGGCCCCGAAAGCGTCGCGGCCGCTGCGCGTTCCGGCTAGAGAAACGCGCAACCAAGTGGCCTCTTGCCCTACATTGTTTCTGAATAGCAAATGAGATGGTCCCTGAATGGTCGCGAGGAAAACGTCGAGATCACCGTCGTTGTCGAAATCAGCGTAGATCGCGGCCCTTCCATCGGTGATCGAGTCGATGCCTGAGATACCGGAGATGTCGAGATAGCGCTTCGTTCCAAGGTTCATGAAAAGGGCATCTCGCTCGTAACCGCCCAAGGAAAAGCCTCCCTGGACGAGCGGCTTCAATCGGAGGATCCAGTTGTCGACTTCTCTCTTGGTTTCGACTGTTCCACTTGCCTCACCGGACGCCACGACGTGGCGCCAGAGAACACTTCACGTGTCCTTCATGTGCAGACCGGACCACAACCCGTTTGGCGAGTGAAGGTCCTGCCAGCCGTCGTTGTCGAAGTCCAGGAAGCCGCCGCCCCAGGCCCAACCTCCCTCGAAAGGCCCGGCAGATTCCGATACGTCACGAAAGACGCCACTGCCCACGTTGTCGTAAAGGCGGTTGCCGGAAAGCATCTCGTGCCAGGTGGCTTGATATCTCTCGAGGGAGGCAATTCGGCCCACTCGGCCCAAGACGCGGCTGCCCGACACGGACGACATATATGTGGCGTGAATATCGAGGTCGCCGTCGTTGTCGTAGTCGCCCAGCGAGACTCCCATTGCGAAACCCGGCTTGCTTGTTCCGCTGTCTAGCGTCCCATCCCGGAAGCGGTCGCCTTCGTTGAGATAGAGAGCGTTGTCCCCCCAATCGTTTGAAACATACAGATCCTGGTCGCCGTCGCCATCGAAATCGAAAAACACCGCTGCCTGTGACCACCGTGGGTCATCGACTCCATACTCTTTCGCCATCTCGCGAAAGTGTCCATCGCCCTGGTTGACGAATAGCAGATTCGGCCCACCGTTTTCGGGACGATAAAAAGCCGTCAGACCGTTTTCCGGGTGATCCAATCGTCCATATCCACAGACATAGATATCGGGCAAGCCATCGTTGTTGATGTCGCCCGCTACAGCGGTTAGCCCGTTCGTCTGCACGGCCACACCGCTGCTCTGGGAAATGTCCCTGAAGACGAGTTTCCCGTCGGGTAGAAGACGGTTTTCAAAGAGCTTTTGCTCGTCCCACATCGACAAGAACAGATCGCTGTCCCCGTCGTTGTCGATATCGACAAAAAGGGGAGCTGTTCCCCCAGCTGCGTCGGGGTGGGAGGTATGCTCGAGCGACGCCTCGGCCGAGGCTTCACGGAATCCTCCCGCTCCGTCGTTGAGATAGAGATAGTTCCTGTAATCAGCGGTAGCGAACAGATCGATGTCGCCATCCAGATCGATGTCTGCTGCGGCAGCACCGTGCCAGTAAAATGAGTACGGGCGAGAGTTTCGGGCGCCGAGCGACGGCAGCAAAGCGCTGACACCGGCGGGTTCACCGACCTCCGCGAAGAGATCCGTGGCTGCTACCAGGGATTCCACACGACCTACTACCATTCTCTGTATCAACCACCTGTCGTCCCCGGCGGTCTCCAAGGTAACGGTGGCAGTTCCCCGAACCCACTCTCGAAAGCCGTTGGGGTCACGCCCAATCTGGTAGAAGCGGAGCTGTGCCGTACCGGTTGACCCGTTTTCGTCAAATGTCGCTTTCTCGACCTGGAAGCGTGCATCCTCGAGTTCTGAGAAGTGTGCCAGAAAGGCCTCCCACATCCCGGCTATCTCGTGTCGCGTCATCTTGCGCGTTGCGCGCGTCTGAGGACGCCAGCCGTGACGTTGAATCCACTTGATTCTTGGCTCGAGCTCGGTCGCCTCAGTAGGTAAAGGCGTTACCCATGAAGGGTTGGAAAAGAATTCGGCAACCCGAGTGGTATTGAAGGCGCGGAGCGCACGTGAAAGCTCTAGCACTTGGCTGGCAAGTGCCTCGGTCCTGTCCTCGGTCGCCTCGAGCTTGCCGCGCTCCAGCTGGGCACGCAACGGGCCAGATTGGGGGCCGGGTTGTTGTGGTGCTGTCCTTGAGGGAATGGGCGCGAGCATCGCCGCCAAGAGCACGAGCGTGCACGAAGGAATGGCGTATCGCATGGCACAATCTCCTCGGTGTTTTCTTCTTGCGTGCCCGTCAGTGCCTCGGGCCGTTTGCGTAGTCCTTGATGCCAGAGCGTACCGAGAAGGGAATTCGATTACCCGGAGGCGGCAAAGGGCAGGCAAACCCATTGTTGTACGCACACGAGGGATTCACCGAGCGGTTGAAGTCGAGGACGATCTTCCCCGAGCGGACAAACTTGGGCAGCAGGTAGCGACAGGCACCATAGGTCTCCTTGGCGTTGGTCTCGTCGCTGAAGATCACGTAGAAGCTGGAGTCCGGTTGCGGCTCGGGGGTGAAAAGCACCAGCTTCAAGCGCAGTGGATGTCCCATCAGGGTGAACTCCGCTTCACCGTATACCCAGCCGGGCGACAGGAAGCCCATGGTATCGATGATCTTGATCTGCTCCGGCGCTGGGTAAGGATGTAGTTCCGCCTCCACTCGGTACGAGGGGTCGACGGGAAAGTAACGGAGGCCGTCGAAGCGGGTGTAGGCGGGGCTCGAGAAATCGAGCACGCGGAGAATGGGTCCCAGCGTCGCTATCTCGTCGTAGTAAACGGTGAAGCGATCGAGCTGCAGGCGCTCGCCCCCTTTCTCAAGCAACAACTCGGAGATCGGAGCCCGGCTCCCCGATTCCGCGAAGAGGTTGCCGTCGAGGGCGTGGATACGGTACCGGGTCTTGCCGCCGATGGTCTCGGGGCCCACCTCGGCGTGACGAGGCGCCACAGTCTCACCCTCGAGAACGAGGTCGTTGGTCGGCGCCGATCCTATGGTGACGGGCTCCGAGCTCAGGCGCAGCATGGCGATCACGGCGAGCGGCGACCAATGATCGTCACGCAGCTCCTCGTCAGCCGCCCGTCGCTCCGCCTCGATCTCGGCAAAGTAGGCTTGAAGATCGTCGGGCGCCGTCGCCTGCCGCTGGCCGAGTGAAGGAAGAGTCAAGAGTGTGCCCGTGAGCCACACGCAACCGATGAGAACCCCTCTCTCCATGCACGAACGATAGCACCCGTCACGTTGTCGTCAACTGTTACCGGGATGCCGACAGAGTCATTGTCACCGAGAGGGGTGGGTTTCCCGATTTCGGTCCTCCAGGACAGAATCCTCGTCCAGTGCCCGTCTCAGGTGATCTTGATCTCGAGGAGGCGGTGGGCCTGGCGCAGGGCCGCTTCGACGGTATCAACGCTGGCGTCCCGGGCGATGATGAAGCCGAGATAGCGGTTGCCCTCGGGCAGGGGCCGCACCTGCTGGCCGCAGGGGATCGACAGGGTGACCGCCTCGATCGCTCCCACCGCCTCGGCAGCTTCTATGCCGGCGACCTCTTCGAGCACGCCCGCTTCAGGTATGGGGATCATCATCACCCCGGCGGCGAGAGGTTCCCTTTGCAAGGAGGCAACGTCCCTGCCGGTGGCATGGCACAGGATCAGCTCCTCCAGCGACATGCCGGTGCCGAAGCGCAGGACGCGCGGGCAGAGGCCGCCGATGGCGCGGGCGGCGATGTCGATGAGATAGGCACCGGCGTCGTTGACTCTCAGCTCGGCGTGCACGGGCCCCTCGCGGAGGCCGATGGCCGCGACGGCCTGCTTGACGCTGTGGACGATCTGTTGCTGCAAGGACTCGGCGGCGCGCGACGGCGTCAGGTAGATCGTTTCCTCGAAGTAAGGTCCTTCCAGGGGATCGGGCTTGTCGAAGATGGCCAGCAGGTGGAGCTGTCCATCGGTGAGGATCGCCTCGACGGCGTACTCCTCGCCCGGAATGTAATCCTCGACCAGGATTCTCGAGGCCTCGTCGCCGCCGAAGCGCGCCACCTCGGGTTCGGCGAGGATGGCCTCGATGCGCCGACGGGCGGCGATGAACTGCTCGGCGTCGTCGGCGCTGATGACGCCGCGGCTGGCGGCAAGGAAGGTAGGTTTGAGGACGCAGGGAAAGGCGAGATCCTCCATTTCCTGCGCCAAGCCACCGTCGCCGGGATCGCTTACCAGCTCGAGCGTCCGGAAGCCGGGAGAGGGCAAGCCGGAGCGCTGTAGCAGCTCCCGCAGCTGGAGCTTGTTGCGGGTCGCGGCCACCGCCTCGCGCGGGTTGTGGGGGAGGCCCAACGCTGCCGCCGCCAGCGCTGCCAGCTCGGTCGTCTCGTCGTCGCCGCCGACCACAGCCGCCAAGGGATAGCTCTCGGCGAAGCGGATGATGGTGGCGACGGCCACCACCGGGTCGTCGAAATCGAGGGCGATGGTGGTGCCCGGGGCGAGGTCCTGGAGCGCTTGCTTGCGATTGGTGCCGACGACCAAGGCGGCGCCCACCCTTTCCGCCGCAGCCAGAAAGTCGTGGGCCCGGTAGCTGCTGGTGGGAAGCAGCAGGAGAACCCGCTTGCTGGCGTTGTCGTTCATGCCTGGCTCACGGCTTGTGCTCGTCGATCCAGCTCCTGGCGGCCGGGTGCAGAGGGATCGGCGCCGAGCGCAGGGCATCGAGGTCGATCTGTCGGGCGATTTCGTTGACCCGCACCAGCGCCTGGCGTTTCTCGAGCAGGATGTCGAGCAACAGCCTGACGACGGTGCCGTCGAGGCTGTCGCGGGCGACGATCCAGTTCAGCATCGCCACGGTTGGGAGATCTTCCTTCATGCCGGGGTAGGTGCCGGCCGGGATGCTGGCCTTTCTATAAGAAGGATAGCGCTGCAGCAGCTCGGCCAGCGCCTCGCCGTCGACGGGCAGCAAGCGGATGGAGGCGTTGGTGGTGGCCTCGAGAACCGCAGAGGCCGGGTAGCCGACGGAAAAAATCGCCGCATCGATGGCCCCGTCGCGCAGGGCAGAGGAAGATTCAGAAAACGACAGGAAGCGCTCGCTTACCTGTGTGTAGTCGAGGCCGGCAGCCGCCAGGAGCTGGCGCGCAAACTGCTCGGTGCCGCTACCGGCCGAGCCCACCGATACGCGCCGACCGCGCAGCTCCGCGAGAGAGCTGGCGGCCAGGCCTGCCCGCACCAACACGTGTGCGACATTGGGGTAGAGGGGAGCGACGATCCGCAACTCTGCCAGCGGTCGCCGGGAGTCGTTGCTGCCATTGTAGGCGGCCTCGACGGTGGTGCTCATGGAGAACCCCAGATCGATCTCGCCGTCGGCGATACGGTTGATGTTTTCTACAGAACCGCCGGTGACCTCGGCAGTGTAGCGACGCGTGGGATCGGCCAGCGACAGGTTGGCAGCCAACGCGCCACCGAGCGGATAGTAGATGCCGCCGGTGCCGCCGGTGCCGATGCTGAGAAAGGTCAAAGGAGTACTGTCCGTCGAACAGCCAGCGAACACCAGCAGCACAGACGCCGCCAGTAGCGCTGTAGCTCTGTCTACCGCCGGCCTCTCCCTGCGGTTCACCGGGCCCCTACCGGCAGGCGCAGACGAGCCCGGCAGCCGCTGTGCTCCGACCGATCTTCCAGGCTCAGCGATCCGCCGTGTGCCTCGGCAATCTGGCGGCTGAGCACCAGTCCGATGCCTGATCCTTGCGGTTTGGTGGTGAAGAAGGGAACGAACAGATTGCGGGTGTTGGGCAGGCCCGGACCCTCGTCATCCACCCATAGCTGGATCTGACGGTTGAGGCCGTCGGCCCACGCCCAGCCCACCTGCACGCTTCCAGCGGTCTCCAGCGCCGCATCGACGGCATTGCTCACCAGGTTGATCAGCGGCTGGTCGAGCTGGTCGCCGTCGGCCCAGATGGTCATTTCCGGGCCGGGTACGACCTCGACCTCCAGGCGCGTCTCCAGCCCTGCCACCCGGCGCACCCATTCCTCCACGTCCATGGGTCCCAGCTTCGGCTCGGGAAGCTGGGCCAGCCGTGCATACGAGGCCATGAAGCGGCTCAAGGCCTGCGAGCGACCGGCGATGACCTTGAGGCCGCGTCCGAGGTCTTCCATGATGTCCGGCGGCGGCGGCTGGCGACGCAGCAGGCTGGTAAGGCTCCCGGCCAGCGAGTGAATGGGTGCCAGGGAGTTGTTGATCTCGTGCCGCAGCACCTTCACCAGGCGCTGCCAGGCTTGCCGTTCCTCTTCGCGCAGCGTGCGGGTGAGGTCCGAGAGCACCAGCAGCTGGTGCGGCATGCCTTCCTGCCGGAATTTGCTGCGCCGAACTTCCCAGCGTCCCGACATGCCCGGAAAAACGATGTCGGTGATGCGAGGGGCATTTGCCTCGAGGCAGTCTGCCAGCCCGAGGTTCTTGGCGCTCCTGCGGAGGAGCCGCTCAGCGGGCTGGGCGAGGACGCGCTCGCCACCGCGGTTGACCAGCCGCAGCCGCCCTTGATCGTCGAAGGCGAAGATCGCCACGTCGATCACGTCCATCACCTTGTGCAACAGGGCGGTGGCTTCGATGGCGCCGAGGCGTTGCTCCCGTAGGATCTGGGCGAGCCGATTGACCTCCATGATCGCCAGGCCGAGCGGGTCGTCGCTGCGCTGGCCGCGGGCGCGGATCGAATAGTCGCCTTCGAGCAGGGCCGCGACCAGGTTCGAGAGCGTCTGCAATGGGCGGACGACGCGGTCGCGCAGGGCGACGGCGAGCCCCAACCAGACGCCGAGGATCAAGGCGGCCAGTGTCCACTGAACCTTGGGCGTGAAGTCGCCACGCCAGAGCAGCACCAGGGCGATCAGGGCGCCGGGAAGCCCAGATGCAACGGCCATCGCCAGGATGCGGCTCTGGTGACTCAAACGAGGAAGCCTGACCGTGTCCCTCAAACTCATGATTTCCGGTGTGCCGCTGCGCCTGCGTCGGCGCTCCTCTCTGCCACCGTAGCAGACTGCCGTTGAGAAATGCGGGCTACGATGAGGTCGGCGTGGGCCATGAGCACGCCACGTTCCACGGCGTGCTCGAGCTCGCGGACGTTGCCCTTGAACGGGTGTGCCAGGAGAACCTGCATCGCCTCGGGGTCGAAGCCGGTGACCGCTTTACCATAGTGGGTTGCATGGCGGAGGAGAAAATGCGAGGCCAGAGCGGGGATGTCCTCCCGTCGTTCCCGCAGCGGCGGCAGATGGATCTCCACCGTATTCAACCTGTAGAGGAGATCCTCCCGGAACCTCTCTTGCTGGATCTCACCGCCGAGGCCGACGTTGGTGGCAGACAGGATCCGCACGTCAACCTTTCGGGTTTTCGATGATCCTACCCGCTGCATCTCACCCGACTCGATGACGCGCAGCAGCTTGGCTTGCTGCTGTACGGGAATGTTGGCGATCTCGTCGAGAAACAGCGTGCCCCGATCGGCCAGCTCGAAATAACCTACGCGATCCGACTTGGCGTCAGTGAATGCGCCTTTCACGTGGCCGAAGAGCTCGCTCTCGAAGGTACCCTCGGAGAGGCCGCCGACGTTGACGGTGATCAGAGGCAGCGAGGAACGGTGTGAGGTGGCGTGCAACCAGCGCGCCACCACCTCTTTACCGGTACCGTGCTCGCCGGTGATCAGCACGTTGGCATCGGACGGCCCGACACGATCCATGAGCCGCAGGACAGGCTGCATGGCCTGCGACTCGGCGATCATCTCGGGGAGACCCTGGCGCCGCAATAGGCGATTCTCGATTTCCAGGCGCTTGCTCTTGCGCAGCGCCCGGCCGAGGTCCATTTGGGTGCGGACAGTGGCAATCAAGCGAGCGTTGTCCCAGGGTTTTTCGATGTAGTCGCGGGCGCCGAGCCGCATCGCCTCGACTGCGCCCTCGACGCTTCCCCAGGCGGTCATGACGATCACCGGCAGGGTGCTGTCCAGATCGCGTATATGCGGAATCAGGTCGAGTCCCTCGCGACCGGAGGTGGTGTCGCGGGCGTAGTTGAGATCCATCAACAGGGCGTCGAAGTCGTTTGTCGCGAGGGCGGCGAGGGTTGCGGCGGGCGAGGTTACCGTCTCGATGCTGAACCCCTCGGCCTTGAGCAACAGACGCAGGGCCTCGAGTACGTCGGCCTGGTCGTCGGCGACGAGGATGTAGCCTTCACTGGAGGCATCCTTCACGATGGTTGCTCCGAGCTCTGCATTCTTTTCAGCCGGGGTGTCGAGACCGCGGGCGATTCCTCGCGACTCGCCGATGCTGGGTGGGGCTGAGCCCTCACTTTGTCCGAGCGGGAACCTGGTACGCGACCTAGTATCTTGGTGAGGTTAATTGAGTTGCCGAGCTGCGGGCAAGCCACGCGCCATGGCTCTCCTTCCGGCGCGCCGAAGCACCCGACCGAGCGCAGCGTAGTAGATGCGGGCCTGACCGCGCCCGCAGCTAGCCCGCATTTCTCAACAGCTCGTGGCTGCGCGAGCGCAATGGCAGGCGATG
>JBHHYG010000012.1:0-28726 GCA_046757445.1 Acidobacteriota bacterium | reverse complement strand
CCTGGCCGAGTTCAGCTCCGAGCGGAGCATCTTCGGGCGCCTGATACGACGCAGCCTCGACGTGTTGGCCGGGGTACCGTCGATCGTCTTCGGGCTCTTCGGCAATGTCTTGTTCTGTCAGATCCTGGGGTTCGGGTTCTCGATTCTGTCCGGCGGGTTGACGCTCGCCTGCATGGTGTTGCCCATCCTCATCCGCTCCACCGAAGCAGGTTTTCGCGCGGTGCCCGACGAGTACCGCCACGCTTCGGCCGCCCTTGGCCTGTCGCGCTGCTCGACACTTTTCAAAGTCCTGCTACCCGTTGCAGTGCCCGGATTGTTGGTCGGGTTGGTGCTGGGCATCGGCCGTGCCATCGCCGAGACCGCCGCTCTGATCTTCACCAGCGGCTACGTAGATCGAATGCCCGAGTCGCTACTCGATTCCGGTCGCTCGCTGTCGGTCCACATCTTTGATTTGGCAATGAATGTGCCAGGGGCCGACGCCTACGCCTACGCCTCGGCCCTGGTGTTGGTCTCTGCGCTACTGGTCATCAACCAATCGGCGGCCTGGCTCACCGACCATTTTCTGCCAGGAAGGCTGTTGCCGAGATGACCCGACCTGCCCCCGAGGTTCACCCCTCACACCCACGCAGCGACGGTGAAACCCTCACCGACATACATATCGAAACCCATCGGCTCGGACTTCGCTATGGCAAGCATGTCGCCTTCAAGAAGGTCAGCCTGGCGATCTATAGCGGCCGAATCACCGCCCTGATCGGCCCCTCCGGCTGTGGAAAGACCAGCTTTCTCAGCTGCCTCAACCGGCTGACCGACCTGCTTCCCGATTGTCATGTAAGCGGGCAGGCCACGATCCGGGGGCTGAGCTTAGTTGGTCCCGGACTCGATGTGGTCAGATTACGACGACGTGTGGGCATGATCTTTCAGAAACCCAACCCTTTCCCCATGTCGATCCGACGCAACATCGAGCTCCCACTTCGCGAGCATGGGATACGCAACAAGTTGCGCATCGATCAGATCCTCGAGGCCTCGCTGGGCGACGTCGGTTTGTGGGATGAGGTCAAGGATCGTCTAGACGCCCCCGCACAGCAGCTCTCCGGAGGACAACAGCAACGATTGTGCATCGCACGGGCGCTTGCCCTCGAGCCCAAAGTGCTGCTTCTCGACGAACCCTGCAGTGCCCTCGATCCGCTCGCCAGCGGCATTGTCGAGGATCTGATCCTCTCCTTGCGCGGCCGGCTCACCCAAGTGGTGGTGACGCACAACCTTGCCCAGGCGAGACGCATCGCCGATGATGTGGCGATGTTCTGGAGACGCGAAGGGTGCGGGCGACTGATCGAATACGGAACTGCCCGGCAGATATTCGAAGCCCCTCGAGAGACACTCACCGTTTCCTACGTCAGCGGCCAGCGAGGGTAGCAACAGACTCGCAGGTTTCTCCGTAACCTGCCAAAGGAGGATGTCACCATGTGCTCGAAACCGGTTACCCCGCTCCTTTTCCACCGCTTCACGACACTGGTGGTGCTGGGAACATGTGTGCTCACCGGCCGCGCCTGGGCAAGCAAGCCGGCGGGGCGGCAGGCCGACGGGAAAGCCGTCGAGATCGCCGAACGGGTTCTCGAGCAAATGGGCGGCCGGGAGAGCTGGAACCAGACCCGCTACATCAGTTGGAAGTTCATGGGCCGACGCACCCACTACTGGGACAAATGGACCGGTAATGACCGTATCGAGAGCGACAACCGCGTGACTTTGTTCAATGTCCACACCCGCAAGGGAAGGGTTTGGGAAGACGGCCACGAGATCACCGAGCCGTCGGCCCTGGCTGAGGCACTCGATCGCGCGTACGGAGCGTGGATCAATGATACCTATTGGATGTTCATGCCGTACAAGCTCCTCGACCCCGGCGTCACCCTGGAGTATCGGGGGCAGGGCACCATGGCCGACGGCAGGGACGCAGACATCCTGCAGTTGACCTTCGACAAAGTCGGCAGGACGCCCGACAATCGCTACTTTGTCTATGTGGCTCGGGATACCGGCCTGGTGGAGCAGTGGAGCTATTTTCGCAATGCTTCCGACCAGGAGCCGGGGTTTACGCTACCCTGGGCGGGTTGGCGCCGCTTCGGAAAAATCATGCTGGCCACAGGACACGGCCGCGACCGCGACTGGCAAATCGGGGTTTACGAAGATCTTCCGCCCTCGACCTTCACCAGCCCCGACCCGCTGCACCCACGAGATACCTCCCCCGATGCCCGGCAATGAGAAATCCGGCCTGAGGGCACGAAGGCGCTGCGCGTGATCCTGCAGATCACCGGGCCCTCGCCTGGTCTTGATTGTCTACGTTTCAGCTACACGGCCCGAACGTTGTTGGCTTGCAAGCCTTTCGGTCCTTGAACGATGTCGAACTCGACCTTCTGTCCGTCCTCCAGCGAACGGTAGCCGGTGCCCTGTATGGCAGTGTGGTGCACAAACACATCCGGACCGTCTTCACGCTCGATGAATCCAAAGCCTTTGGCGTTGTTGAACCACTTGACGGTGCCTTCGGCCATCTCAACCTTCTCCTCTGCAATCGAGTTGCGTGCTGCTTCGATCAGGAGGCTGTGCCGACCACCGGCACCTTCAGGCTCGTCAACCCACGGGGCACGAGCCAGCCTTTGCACTCCAGTCAATAGCAACTGCCACTCATTCGGGCGCATTGTACCACCTCAGAGACCACGCTGAAGCTGAATGCTCCACTCCAGATACTGAAGATCCAGAGGCTTGTTGACAAAATCGGTGGCCCCTCGGCGCATCGCCTCTATCGCTTCACCATCGCTGGCATAGGCGGAGATCGCCCAGATCGGCCCCACCTCGAGCTCCTCTTCGCGGATGCGCGCGAGAACATCCAAGCCGTTCAGACGCGGCAGACGTAGGTCGAGCAACAACATGTCCGGCTTGCTCCTCCGGACCGCTTGCAAGACCGCCTCGCCATCGGAGACGGTCTCGACCTCGCAGCCTCGTTTCAAGAGGAACCGAGCCAGCAGATCCCTGACGTCGGACTCATCGTCGGCAACCAGTACTTGGCTCAGTAGCCAGTCGGACATCGACGGCAAGGCTTTGTCCCCGTTCCATCTCTCGATGGCCTGCAAGCGATCTTCGAAGGCGATCCCGAGCAAGGTTCCGTCGTGTCGCTGGCGGACTCGGCGCACGACCCCGCGTATTTCATCCAATTCGTGCTTCGTGTCAGTCGCGAGAAGGTGAACGCTGCAGGCCGTTCCCGGGTCGATCCATCGATCGCTGAGCACGAGAACCCCACCACAACCGATGTTGATGGTTGTGCCGCGCAGGCGCCCACCTCGGCTGCCAGAATCACCGGGCAGGAGGTCAATCTCCAGGGTGCGCGATAGGCCGGTGCGCCGGAATACACGCCGCTCAGGGACCTGCACCTCCGCGTCACTCATCAGTGCCTCCCTCGTGCCGCAAACGACACCAAGATCGGATCGGTCCCCAGACATTATCTTACGCGGCTTCCTGCGCGCCGCGAAACCTGTAGAGTGAAGATTTCTGCGCCCTTCGGCTTCTCGACCGCCGACTGTACGGGTGGCAAGGAATCCTCTGCGAGCCCCTGGCGGCGGACATTCCGGAGCGTAGGCGGGGTGCTGGAGTGGGTTTATCTGGGAGCCCGCTGCGCCCGTTCGATGATTCTCCGGTATACGGCCTCCGCTTTCTCGACCGCAGCCTGGTAGTTGCTTCTTTCCATCTCCGAAGACCACCTGTTCCGGGCCACGACGCGCCGCCACACCTCCTCGACAACCCGTAGCAAGAAGCTTGCATCCTCGGCCGAGGCGTAGGAAGCGCCGTCTCGTACGAAGTAGATGGGTGAGGTCTGCGCAAACGGATACTCGTCGCCGACGTACCGATGCGGAGGCCCCATGGCTCGTGCGGCAATCCAGCCACTACCGGGCGCCTCGACCTGCGTATCGACCTTCCAGTGATCGGTATCTCCTGCCGGCTTCGAAGCATCGACGACCACTCCGTTCACCAGGATCTCTATCCTCTCGAGCGGCACCAAAGAGAAGGCATTCAGGTGCACCTTCAGCGACGACGGCTGTTCTGCTTGCAGGCGAATCTCGTCTCCTGGGTGCCGCCCTTCTACTTCGAGAAAGAGCAAGGGCCCGCTGGTCGCAAAGGTATGCCCGGATTTCACCGCTTCGATCCACGAAGCGTAGCTCAGGGGTCCTTCGAGACGAGCATAGGTTCGCGCCGTGCCGGGTGACGGATCACGCCATACATCGGAGAAATTATCCGTGCCCCCAGTTGCCGGTAAGCGGAAACCGCTGTTCAGAAACCGATAGTACATCTGCGCCGACGCCAGCTCGTCGGAAGCTATGCAGACGACATCGTAGAAGTCTCCCAACCCTAAGGCCACATGGATCGGGATATCCGACACCGCCGCCTCCGCGGGCGTATTGGTACTACCGTTGTAGGGATGCACGAATCCACCGATGCCGCCCTGCGCTCTCGCCTCCTCCAAATAGCGGATCTTGAGGACATCCGCACTGTAGGGGGTGTCGAAGGCGCCGCCGATGAGCGGCATGATGAAATGCTTCAAACCCAGCAAGGCGACATGACCGTAAGAGCCACGAAACTCCTGCGAGTAATAAAGAATGTGCTCATCGGTCGACAACGGGTTTGGCGCGCCGGTCAGGTTGCGCCACCGGCCCATCAATTTCGTGCCGTCCATGTGAATGAGAGCATTGGTCACATGGACATCATCAGCCTGCAGCTGGTGAAAAAACTCTTCTTCGCTGAGCCCGAATCGTCCCTCGTGTAGATCGTGAGCGTGGGTATCGCCCGAATACCAGCCCCTCGCCGGTGCATCGACCAGCCGCTCGAGGCGCAGGTCAACGTGGGCAACCCCTCCTGCCGGCACACTCAGTCGGGCCTTGGCCGGCTTGTATTCGAAGCCCTTCAATGCCTCGATTCGTACCGAGCCAGCCGGTACTTCCACCTCGAAGGTTCCACGGCTGTGAAAATAGTGAGTCCTGGTGGCCCAGCTGAGGCGATGAAAGCCACCATCCGGCGCATAAGCACGACCGTCGCTAGCGACGAGCTCGATGCGTGCGGGAACGGCGGCGCCGCCAGGCCCCAATACCGTGCCTTGTAGCCGACCCGAAGGCTCCAGGGGGTGCCGCGAGGTAATGGAGATTTTCCTCCAGGCACCGCCTGCCCCCCCAGCGGCAGCAATCGTGTACAGCAACGTGGGACCAATCGCGTTCGAAACAAAAGCGATGCTGGAGCCATCGGGACTGAACGCCGGCGCGTACTCGTCCATCGAATCCCAAGTAAGCCTCACCCTGTTACCCCCGGTGGCCGGAAGCAGCGCCAGATCATTGGAGCCGGCAACATCCGAAACGAAGGCCAGGCTGCTACCATTCGGCATCCACGCCGGCTTGGCCCGGTAGCTGGTTTCCTCGTAGTGCACCAGGCGCGGCTCACCATCGGGCAATGACTTGACCCAGATACCGCCGCTACCGAGGCGCCCACGGACCGGCGAAACGTAGGCCAGTGAGCGCCCGTCCGGAGAAACCGCCGGCTGGATGTCGTTGCGGGGCCCGTCGATGACGGCTATCGCCACGCGGGTGGCGAGGTCCAAACGATAGATATCCAGGTTGCCCGATCTTCCGGTGACAAAAAAGAGGCTCTTGCCGTCGCCGCTCCAGACCGGTTCGATATCGTACCCGGGATCGCTAGTGAGCCGCTCGACCTCACCACCGTGGGCATCGACCATGGCGACATCGAGATTCCCGTCCGTCTCCACAGTCAGCGCCAGGCGATGGCCGTCCGGGCTCCAGGCGGGCTCGAAGTGATAGCCGGGCCCCTGGGTCAGGGCGATCGCCTCGCCTCCACCGGCTGGCACCTTCCAGATGTCACCGCGCATCGAGAAAGCGATCCAGCGACCGTCAGGACTCCAAGCAGGATCCAGCGGCCCGGTCGAGACGGCCGGCAAGAGGTGAAACTCGACACGGGTCTGGGGGGTCGCCGAGACGAGCGAGGCCGAGCCTTCCACGATGAGGACTACCGCCGTCGAGAGGGTGGCGAGAAGATGGATTTTCACCCCGGCCTCCGTCCGCTAATCAGGAAAACCCCATCAAAAACCGCAACGGGATCAAACGCAAGGAAAGGACCGAGCGGGCTCGTGCCCCCGCAGACGTACTGTTATTGTCCGCTCTCTGTGTTTAGCCGGCCAATCCCCCACCATCGATCACCAGTGACGTTCCGGTCACGAAAGAGGCCGCGTCGCTGGCCAGGTAGAGTGCCGCCCGCGCGATCTCTTCCGGGTGCCCGACTCGCTGGAGGGGTCGCCGCGCCGCGGCCGCCAAGAAGCGATCGCAGCTTTCACCGAGCTGCCGCGCCTCGTCTCGTAACATCGGTGTATCGGTATCACCAGGGCAGATGCAGTTGACACGAATGTTATCGGCTCCGTGATCGAGGGCCATTGCCTTGGTCAGTAACACGACCGCCCCCTTGGAGGCACAGTAGGCAGCAGCCCGGGGGCCGCCAACCAGCCCCCAGCCAGAGGCAGTGTTGATGATCGTGCCGCCGCCGGCCGCCACCATGACCGGGATGGCGCAGCGCGATAGCAGGAAGATGGATTTCACGTTCACCTCCATCATCCGGTTCCATTCCTCCTCGCTGGTCTCGAGCACCGAGGCACGGCGGATGATGCCGGCACTGTTGAAGAGAATGTCGAGCCCGCCAAGCGTTTCCACAGTTCGGCGCACCGCCATCTCACAATCGACCGCATCGGCGACGTCACCGGGTATGAAGAGGGCATGCCCATCACCGGCAATGATGCTCGAGGCCGTCTTCTCGCCAGCGGAGATATCCACGTCGACGATCGAGACCGCCGCACCTTGGCGAGCGAAGAGAGTCGCCGTCGCCCTGCCGATGCCCGAGGCGCCACCGGTGATCAAAGAAACCTTCCCCTCGAGGGCGTGGCCTGAGCAGGCTGCACCCACCTCGCGGTGTGACATCAGCTAGGCCGCTGTCCGAGCAGAGCCTCTCTGACCGCCGCAACCGTCAACTCGACGTCTTCCTGAGTGTGCGCCGCCGAGGCGACGGAGTGAAGGGCGGCGGAGGGAGTCATGTAGATGCCGTGCGCGAACAGCGCCAGCGCCAGCTTCTGGTACCTGGAGCGATCGACATGGGCGCAAAACTCCCGATAGTCGTGGACAGCTTCACATTCGGTGAAGAGAATCTGTAATATCGGCCCCACGCTCTGCACGAGGGCCGCCGTCCCGGTCTCCTCGAAGACGCGGCGCAGTCCGCTGCACAGGTTTTCACCGATCTTCCACGTATGTCGGAAGGCGGCGCCGTCGTCGCGGCTCAGCTCTCTCAGGTTGGCCCGCGCCGCGTGTAGACCCACGCGCGAGGCGTTTTGTGTTCCGTAGTGCAGCACACCACCCCAGGCCAGCGCCTCCATGATCTCAGCGCGGCCGGCGAAGCCCGCCACCGGCAACCCCACCCCGATTCCCTTACCAAAGGTAACGATGTCGGCATCGACTGCGTAGTGTTCCTGGCAACCACCCGGAGCAATGCGGAAACCGGTGACCGTCTCATCCAGGATCAACAGGATATTGCTATCTCGGGTCAGCTTGCGCAGACCCTCCAGATACCAAGGTTGCGGCGGAATGATACCCATGTTGGCCATGATCCCCTCGGTGATCACCGCCGCCACCTGCCCGCGATGAGCATCGATCGCCCGTTCGACGGCCTCGAGGTCATTCCACGGCAGGACGATGGTGTCAGCGAGCGCATGACGGTTCAGGCCGGAGCTGTCGGCGATCTTGATCGGGTCGTTGCGATGCCCGAGCGAGGCCAACGGTTGGGGATGAGCATTGACCAGGAAGTCGTCGTACCAGCCATGGTAGTGGCCCTCGAACTTGATGAACATCGGCCTGCCCGTCACCCCCCGAGCCAGGCGGATGGCCGCCATCGTCGCCTCGGTGCCGGTGTTGGCGAAGCGCACCCGCTCGGCGCCCGGCACCATCCGGCTGACCATCTCGGCCACCTCGACCTCGATCTCCGTAGCCGCAGCGAACAGCGTCCCGCTCGCCGCAGCTTCAGTGATTGCTTCGACAACGGCCGGATGGGCATGCCCCAGAGGCAAGGCCCCGTAGGCCATCATCCAATCGATGTAGTCGTTGCCGTCGACGTCGTACAGGCGTGCTCCCTCGGCGTGCTCGATAAACAGCGGGTAATCACCATAGTTGGCCGGTCCACGGGAGGGCGAGCTACCGCCCTCGACCAGCACACGCAGAGCCCGATCGAAGAGTTCCTTGGACTTACGGGTCGAAAACGACATCAACGGCTGGCCAGCCCGCCGGCGATCTCGGCGCCATCGATGGTGTAGACGTGGCCCGAGATGAAGGCCGCTTCATCGGAGGCAAGGAAGGCAAACAACGCCGCCACCTCCTCCGGCTTTGCATGGCGTCCGAGGGGAATCTTCTGATTCAGAGCCGCTAGCATCTCGGCGGTGTACTCGGCACGCTGCATCGGCGTCAACACGTAGCCGGGAGCCACCGCATTGACCCGCACCGCCGGCGCCAGCTCCAAGGCCATCGACCGGGTCAGAGCAATGACGCCCGCCTTGCTGGCATTGTAATCCGCATAGTGAGGATAGCCGGTCATGCCATTGGTTGAAGCGGTATTGAGAATCACCCCGCTTCCTCTCTGCCGCATATGGCGGGCTGCCGTTTGCCCGACATAAAAGTTTCCTGTCAAATTGACGGCGATCACTCTCTCCCACTCGTCCGCTGTAATCTCGAGAAAGTCGTGGCGAAGGCTGATGCCGGCATTGTTGATGAGAATATCGACCCCGTCCATCCGCTGCACCGCCTGGTCAAAAGCCTTGCCAACCTGTTCGAGCTCGGAGACATCGGCGATCAGCACATCCGAAAGTCCAGGGAGCTTACGGGTAATTTCCTCCCCCGCCTCTTCGTCGCGGTCGAGCACACACACCAGGGCGCCTTCCTGCAGAAATCGCGTGGCCGTAGCCACACCGATGCCGCTTGCACCGCCGGTGACGAGTACCCTCTTGCCCTTCAGTCCGCGCATCGCCCATCGCCGAATTTGAACTCGCCCATTCCGCGATCTCCGCGCGAATGGCTCACTATTCTTCACCAGCATACCCGGCCGCGAACTTTCGCAGGTCGACACCCTGCCGGCCAGCGTAATCCTCAAACCGGGAAATGAGCTCCGTGCCCCTTTCCTCTGCCTCTTCAGGCATGAGCCGGTCACAATCATACCCCAGCTCACTCCGCATGATCGCTGCCGAGGCCGGAGCGAAGACAGCAGTTCCATCTTCCGCGATCCGCTCGATACCATCGAAAATGTGTGAGCGCTCGTTGATGTCGATAGCCGCACCCAGGCTCAGCCCCTCGAGCGGAGCCGGCCGTACCTCACCACCTGCCACCAACACAGGATAGCCACCTGGCAGTCCCCCGGGCCCGGGCGCGTGGAGGAGTGACGGGCGATCGGCCAGCAGCGCCCGAACCAACCTCACCGCCGAGCAAGCAGTGAGATGGCTCCACCCGGGTCCCGAAGGCAGCGGATAGGGGGTCAACAATAGCCCCTCGGCAGCGATCTCTTCCGTGACATCCTCACCTTTCAGCAGCAGCCGGAGGAAGTAGGGAGGAATCTCTCCGGCTGGCGCTTCCGACCCCCGGAAAACCACCCTTTCCAGAGCGTGATGGGCAACCATCAAGACAGCTACCTCTGCTGCCGAAACTTCCAGACGCTCGGCCGCCAGTAAACGCAGCTTGGGAACAATCTCATCGAGGTTCCCCACACCGCAGGTCGGCGCCAGGCCTATACGTCCCAGAATGCAGTTGATGACGTCCGGGTAGGAGGCGGTGAGGGTAACGCCGTCATACCCCGATTTTCGTACAGCCTGCATCAACTTCAAGGTGAGGGTGAGGTGAACCGGCAACCAGACCCCGAAGCCAGCCTTCCTGAGGGCCGTGGCAGGCTCGGCCGGCAACAGATCCAGCAGCCACCATGTCTGCAGGGAGGCGGTGTTGAGGATGATGTCGGGCGCTACCCGCTGGATCGTTTCTACGATCGCATGGCTGTCATTGAGATCTAGCGACAGGAAGTCGATGCGCGGCGTGCGTCCCTGGGCGAGAGCGCCCAGCCTGGCGACGTTACAACGTGCTGCCCCCCTCGGCCTGTTGCGACTACAGCCTACGATGCGCCCTACTGTCTTGTCGCCGGCCAGTAGGTCCAGCACCGCCCCGCCGAGGTGCCCTAGGCCAATGAGCATAAGAGTGGGTTTCATCGCACGGGCCTCTTCAGGACGCTATCTCCACTGGAAGAACTCGACCGTGTATCCTCCCGGATCCTTCACTACGAACGAGCGAATCGGCGCATCTGCGGAGTCATTCAACCCGCTCGAGATCGGTACGCCCTCGGCCTCGAGATACCGATGCCAAGCATCGACCTCTGTGGTCACGATGCTCAACATCACCGGCTTCGATTCGGCTACTTGGTGCATGCCTCGAGCCTCATCGACCAGCCCCACATAGGAAGAAGCGCTCGTTTCGTAGATCTTGACCCAGCCTCGATCGAACGTTTGCTCGAGTCCAAGAGTTCGACCGTAGAAGTCGGCAGCGGCATTTATATCCCTGTAGTAGAGAAAGACCACCTGCGAGTCGATCGACGGCGGAGCCCCATGGAAACCCGGGACGGCACCAACCAAGATTACACAGAGCAACGATGCAACGAGCAGTCGTTTCATGCCAGCTCCTCCTCAGGACCCCGAAGCAGAGGTACATGTACCTCTGCTTGAAACAACGGAATTGTCGGTCGATTCACGACCTTACACCAACACCCTGTAACTCATCTGGCCACGAGGGCAAAGAACACAGATGAGAAGGTCACGTCATCACCCTTTCGTCCAGGTGAGCTCGACAGGGAAAGGAGCTGCAAGATGAACTTGGAGGTGGCGAGAGACCAAAATCAAGCATCCCGTAAAGCGAGGAAGAACTCCAGGCGCTCGAAGAAAGGGAATCATCGTCGCGCCCCCATGGAAGATACCTGTCTGTTCGAGGGAAGCCGGCCTCTTGATGAAAACCTCAGGAAGCACGTGCTGGGCCAGGATGAAGCGATCGATGCACTAGTCTGCTGTTATTCCAGGTTGCTTGCCGGGCTGCGCGATACGGCCAGACCGCTGCTCACCGCCCTGTTGCTCGGACCCACCGGCGTCGGCAAGACCGAAACAGCAAAGGCGTTGGCCCAGACTCTCTTCGGGTCCGAGCGATCTATGACCAGGGTGAACTGTGAGGAGTATGCGCATGGACATGAGCTTTCCAAGTTACTCGGCTCACCTCCGGGCTACGTCGGCTACAACATCGAGCCCCTGCTCAGCCAGAGACGCATCGACGAGCCTCACCGCCGCCTGATGGAGAAACACGAGAGCTCGGGTACGGAAATCGGGCCGGTGGACGAGATTTTCACCCTCGAGGACGGTGCGTTCCAATCGGTCATTCTCTTCGACGAGATCGAGAAAGCCCATCCCATCGTCTGGAACTCGTTGCTGGGCATACTTGAAGACGGCACTCTGACCCTCGGCGACAACTCGACAACCGACTTCACCCGCTCCATCATCCTCATGACTTCGAACGTCGGCAGCCGGGAAATGAGCAAGATTCTCGAGCACCGCGCCGTCGGCTTTCACGGGGACAAGGAACGATCACAGCCTGAACCCAGATCGGTACGGGATACCGCACTCGCGGCGGCCCGCAGAGTCTTCCCTCTCGAGTTCTTGAATCGACTCGACGAGATTCTGGTTTATTCCCCGCTGGAAAGGAAACATCTCGAGTCGATCTTCGACAAGCTCCTGGCCGAAATCCACGATCGAGCCGTCAACCAGGCGGGCGTCCCCCTGCTGATCAAGGTCAGCCCCGAGGCCAAGGCCCTAATCATTGACCGCGGAACCGACCGACGCTTTGGCGCCCGGCCTTTACGCCGGGCGATGGAAAAGGAGCTCGTGGATCCGCTCTCGCGCTTCATCGCCTCGAACAAGCTGTCAGCGGGGGACGTGGTGGAGGTCGAGAGAGAGGGTGAAGAGCTGAGCTTTTTCCGGAGCTTGCAAACCTCCGCCGCCGTGGTTGTTTGAGCTAGCGCGACCTTCGGGATGGGAGTTACTGCTCGGAGATTCTGTAAAGGTAGCGGTGACCCCGCAGGTAGATCTCCTTATCGACGATCGCGGCCGAGGCATCGAATCCGTCGTCCAGCGAGTTGCGGGCCAAGACCCTGAGCTCGGGACCGTTATCGATCACCACCGTATTGCCATCCCTGTCGCTGATATAGACCCTGCCGGCGGCACCGACAGGCGAGGAAAAGATTCCCCCCATGCGCTCCAGCCGTTGCGGGCCAAAGTGTTTCTCGCCCGTCTTGGCGTCGAGGCTGGAGAGGATGTTCGAGTTGCTCTTGATGACGTAGAGATTATTGTCAAAGAGCAAAGGTGAGGGCACGTAGGGCGTGTCACGATCGTACTCCCAAGCGATCGCTCCCGAGTCGCTGATATCAGCTCGGGCGTCGGCCAAGCGAATCGCCCGCAGGATGTTGCCCCGGAAGCCGCTGGTGACGAACACCATGCCATCCGCAGCTACAGGCGATGGAATCGCGTTCAGCGTCAGCCCGGCACTCTCCCAAATCAATGTCCCCGTTTCCAGATCGTAGCTACGCACACGGCGGGTGGCACTGGTGACCACCTGGTACTTGCCGCCGACCGCGACGATGAGAGGGGTAGACCACGAGGTGATCTCGTCACGGTCCGTCCTCCAAAGCTCTTCGCCGGTCTTCTTGTCGAGGGCAACGATGAAGGACTGGCCCTCGTGATCCCAGTTGATGACGATCTTGTCGCCCTGCAGCGCCGGTGAGCTGCCTTCGCCGAAGCCGAGCCGTATCCGCATCTCACCGAGGTCCTTTTCCCACTCGAGGCTACCCTGCATGTCGTAGGCATAAAGGCCGCGGGAACCGAAATAGGCATAAACATGCTCCCCATCGGTAACCGCGGAGCTCGATGCCCAGGTGTTGTTGGGTTGCCTACCCTCGTGCGGGGTTTCCTCGCGTGCCACACGCTGCCACAGAATCGCTCCGTCATCGCGGGAGATGGCGAGGACGGTAAATTGCTCGACGGAAGTGGGCGCTACATTAGGAGGGCCCCGTCGCCGGCGGCGTTGCCCCGCCGCCACCGCGCTCTCCGTGCCCGTCTGATTGCTTTCTGGAATCGCCGTCAGCACGAAGATCCGATCACCCCAGACAATCGGAGATGCCGATCCCTTGCCGGGAATCTCGACCTTCCAGCGCACGTTCCTACTCTCGCTCCAGCGCAATGGCGGGTCGCCGGAGGGAGCCACGCCTGTGGCATCGGGGCCGCGCCACTGCGGCCAGAACCTGTCAGCGTCCGAGTTCGGAGCAGGTTGACGCGTGGGAGGTGGAACCAAGGCCAGCGTTGCCAGCAGGCACGATGCTCCTATCGCGATGAGGATGCTGTTCCTAGTCATGCTTCTTCACCCTGGCCATCGTGCTACCAGAATCGTCGCCAATTCGGAGTCCCACGTTTGCAAGCTCTCCGATTGCCGGCAATGAGACGTCTTCAGCTTCTACCTTGATCCGCGATGAGCCTCCCCGGCCTTGGCGGATTTCGATCTCCAATTCTGTCCCATCGGGGAAGCCCTCGAACCCGAACTCGCCTCTTTCCTTCAACCTGAAAGAGCCTGGTGGCACGACCAAGGAGAAGGCTCCGATCTCGAGAGACACTTCTTCAGCGACGGGATCGATGCCATCGCTGCCGGTACCCAGAGCGAAGGTGGCGTCGAGCTTGAACTCATCCTTCTTGACCTTCAGCTTGGCCTTGAACGACGAGAATAGCACGGTCTCGGGAGGAATCGAGAAGATTGCCGGGATCGTCGGGAAAAAGCCGACAGTTATGGTGGCGATGACGGTATCGCTCAGAGTATCGATCACCGAGACGGTACCCGGCGTCGACGCCGTGCCCGCATTGGTCACATACGCCCGCGAACTATCGGGTGTAAAGGCAATCCCGCCAGGTTGAACGCCGACCGGTATGCTGCCGGTAAGCTGGTTGGTTCGCGTATCAATCACAGAAACCGTGCCCGGAGGCATGGCGTTGCCTGCTGGTGAAAGGCCAGAAAGAAAATTTGCTATGTAGGCGAATCTCCCATCCGGCCTGAGCTCTACCTGACCGGCTCCCGGGCCCACACCGCTGATGTTTGCCACCAGCGTTCCCGTACCGCCGAGAACAGAGACGCCGTCGTCTAGGCCAAACTCTGGAAGACCGAATCGGGTCACATAGATGCGAGAGCCATCGGCGGAAACAGCGATATCGGAGGGAATGCCGTTGGTGAAGTCGATGATATTCACAACCTGGGCGGTGCTCGTGTCGATGGCTGACAGGTTGCTCGAAAAGGAGTTGGCCACGTAGAGACGACGGCCGCCAGGCGACACGGCCACGCTGGAAGGTCCGGTGCCGACCGTAATCTCATCCACCACCGAGTTCGAGGAGGTGGCGATGACCGACACCGTGTTCGAGAAGAAGTTCGCAACATACAGCAGAGAGTCATCGGGACTCAGCACCAAGCCTACCGGATCGTTGCCCACAGGTATCGTCGCAACAAGTTGATTCTTTTGGGTATCGAGCACCGCGATCGAGCTTGAATCACTCAGCGATACATAGGCGCGCCTCCCGTCACCTGCAGCTACCACCGCTACGGGTCCCCCGATCAAGGGAATGGTGTCGCTGACGACATTGCTGCGGATATCGATGATCGATATGGTGTCGGAATCCGCGTTCGGCACATAAACGACCGGCGTTTGTGCGCCCACGCTGCTGGGAAAAACCGCGGCCCACAAGGCAAGCAGCGCTGTAGGCGCAATGCGCCACCACTGATTCTTCATCGCTTGGTCTCCAGGGTCGATCTCGCCGGCGGGTAATCGCCCGCTCTGTCACCTTCGACGTGAAAGGCCAGCATCATGCCGGCATGCAGGTGCTCCGCGATATGGCAGTGCATCATCCAATCACCAGGGTTGGTCACATCGACGAGGATGTCCATGGTCGACCCCACCGGTACAATCGCCGTGTCTTTCCAGACCAGGTTTTGGTTGGGGATGCCATCGATGTCCACAACCAGGTAGCGCTGCCCATGGACATGGATCGGGTGGTTCATCGGATGCAGCACTGTCGGATCGTTGAAGATGCGGATCTTGATCACCTCTCCCACCTTGAAGTTCCAGTGGATATCCATGTTTTCCTTGCCGCTGTCCTGGTCACGCAAGATCCAGGTGACCTGCTTGCCGGTCGCCAGCCAGTTCATCATCGGCATGCTATCGTTCCATTCCATGGGCGGTGCGTACAGGCCCCTCTCGAACTCCATCGAGCGCACGATCGGCAGCGGCAGGTCCTTGACCTGTAAGCTGAGCTCGAGCCTGTGATCCGGGGCTTTATCGAAGTACGGGCGGAAGGCTTCGATGTCCCGTTCCACGTCGCCGTTCTTGCGTAGCTTCCGAAAGCTCGTCGTGTAGTCGGCGGCCACGGCCTCGCTGCCAACCAGCACCGTGCCGAGATGGTCGACATGTGGAACGAACTCGCCGCGGAAATGGTCGATCGCCTGGATGGTGTTAGCAATCTCGAACTTGCCGGGCTGGTCGAAAAGCACCTCGACGACGTAACGCTCGGCCGGTGCGATGACCACGCTGGTGACCCACTCCTCACGCTCGAACTTGCTGACGTCGGAGGCGACGATCTTCACGGGTGCCCCGCCGAAGGTGACGTTAAAGGTACGCGAGTTGGCAACGTTGGTGAGATAGAAGCGCACCACCTCACCGCGCTGCACGGAAAGGTTGTAGTCGGTGGCGCCGTTGACCAACATGACGTTGCCGAAGCGACCCATGAGGGTGTGGCTCGGCGCCTCCCGGCCCCAGGGAATCAGTCCCGCATCGTCCATGAGAATATCGTCGAGGATGAGGACTTCTTCCCGATTCACCGGGCTGTAGTAACCCGTCTCCAGCGGGGTGACCAGTAAGTTGCCATAAAGACCCAGGTCCTGCTGGATATCTTCCCGCACATGAGGGTGATACCAATAGACACCCGTGTCGGAAAAGTAGACCTCGTAGGTGAACGTCTCTCCCGGTTTCACGGGCAGCTGGGTAACGTCTGGAACCCCATCGAAGCGGTTATCCAGGCGTAGGCCGTGCCAGTGAATGGTGGTCGGCAGCTCGATGTCGTTGCGGAAGCGAACGGTGATCGTCGAGCCCTTGCTGGCCTTGATCAGCGGCCCGGGGTACTGACCGTTGTAGCCGTACATGACCAAGGTCTTGCCGTTGATGGTGCGCCGCACGAGCGTGGCGTCGAACTCGACGACGTCTCCGTCTTCCGCCTCGATGATCTCGTTCGGCTCAGCGGCGGGAAACATTTCCGGGTCCATCCCCATCCCCGGAACGAATGGATCAACCGGCGGCAACGCGCTCTCCAGGCCGGGGGTCATCGGCATGCTGCCCATCGGCGGCATTCGCCATGCGGGTTTCCCTGCGGCCGCCGCACCGTGGGCCATGCGGTGACCCTGCTGATGCGGGGAGGCAGTGGTCACCGGCACCACCAAGGCAGCCACCAACAACGCGATTCGGCCCCAGAGCACTTAGTTAGTATCCGTACTTGATGCACGGCTCGAGCTGGAAGGCGCCGTGGCCCGCCAGCGTGTGCATCCTGCCGCTGCGCGAGATGCCGCGCAAGACGATGGGCCCACGCCACATATCGGCCAGATCCTCGGCTGACGGCTCGAGCGTGATCACCACGAGAAACTTGTTCCATTCCACGCGGCCGGAGATCTCCAAGGTCTCGTCCAGGATCCCAAGGCGCCGGACTTGATCGAGGTTCGGCGTCGACAACCAGACGACGTAGACACCCTTCTTCGGAGCGCGCAGCCGCTCGACCGAGATCTCCAGATCGTAGATATAGCTACCGGAAGGCGAGATGGAGACGCCGAAGGGCGACGTCGCGAAGGTTACCTGTCCGATACCTCGCGCCGAGCGACTGCCTGGGACTCTCTTCGTCGAAACAAGCTCGATCGAGTAATAGGCCGGAGGCACGGCGCTGGCGACGCCACTACAGCTGATATCCGGAACGAAGACGGGCAGGGTCTCGGCCGGCGATGGTGTTGTCGCCAGCAGCGCCAGGGCGGCGCCCATGCTCAGGGTCACCATCACCCGGCGCACGCTTCGACCATACCGCTTTAGCAAGGCCTTGGTCATCGGCTTCCCGTGGGCCCAGCATCCCAATCCTGGGCGGAAGAGATGTTCGGCACGCCCCAGTCCGTCCCGTTCCACCCCTGGAAGCCCTCCATGCGGAAGGCCCAGAAGCCGGTGGTCATATCGCTGAGCACGATGAGCCCGTCAGCGTTGCGCACGTCGACTCCGAAGGCGCCGTTGAACATCGCCGGCCGATCGGAGTTCGGCGATCCTTGATAAGTGTCGTAGTAGGCCACCGTCACCGGCTTTTGCGGATCCATCAAGCTGAATATCTGCAAGCCGTCGAGATAGCCCGACACGAACACATACGGCCAGCGGATCTCATGGTTGTGAACCAGGTGCTTCCAGTCAGCCGTCCAAGCCGAGATCGGTCGTCTGATGTTCGACACCTCTCCATCCAGGCCCGGCTTGAGGTCGAAAATTCGAAGTGGCGCGTACTGGTATTCGGTCTCCGCCACCACGTAGCGGCCATCCGGCGTCGGTGTGAAGGTGTGGCCGTAGCGCACACCGTTGATTCCGGACAGCGAAACGAGCAACACAGGGTTCTCGAGATCGGTAATGTTGTAAACGTAGTAGCCGCCGGTACCGCCACCGTAGAAGCGGTCCTGCTCGCTATCCACGTGATAGCCGACGTAAAAGTCGTGGTAGCCGCGCCGGCCAGTTTGTGCCTCTGGCACCGGCACCTTCGCCACCAGCGCTTCCTCAACGCGTCCCTCGGCAATGTAGCCGAGATCGTAGACGTGCGCATAGGGGCCGGAGACGGTGGTGAACAAAAGCACACGGCTGTTGGAGTGCTTGTAGATGAAGATGTTGTGAAACCCGCCAGGGTGCTCGGGTTCGCGGATTCGCGCCACCTCCTTGACGGTCGAAGGATCGGGAAGCCCGGTGACGTCCAACACCACGGCACCCATGTCACTGTCGGGACCGCCCTGGCCGAACTGCAACGACTGCACCACGTAATATCGCCCGTTCCACTTGAAGTACTTCACATCCATTCCGCCCGTGCCCAGGTGGAGGTCCTGGTTCTCGATCCTCCAGCGGTAAATGACCGCCGGGTGCTCAGGGTCGTGCAAGTCGACGATATCCATGCCCTTGTCACCCTCGAAGCCGTAGACCATGCGGGCAACATAGGCATACGGCCTCGTCAGCTCTTGCTCCAACTCGATGTCAGCGACGCTGAGGCGCGGCCCCAGTGGCAGATGCGAGACGACCTTGATGTTGGTGCTGCCCGGTTTCTCAGGCGTCCACTGTGGGTTTGCATGGCTGACGTCTGCAGGCAGGAAAGCGACAAGCAGAAGGAGAACTACGGACCAGCTCAACGTACGGCGTACCGACATGGGCTACCTCACCAGGTTCGGACCAGAGGCGGTCATCAACAGGCGGCTTCAGCGGAACTCGAATATGGTACTCATACTACCCGCTGCCGCCACCACAGGGAAACTGTCGGGACGGTGCGATAGCCGAAATGATCGACGACTGTCAACCAAAGCGGTCCCCTTTTCGTCCAATCCTATGTGGGTCATACTCTTAGCCAGGCCCCCCCAGCCAAGACAACGCCATCGAAGGGGCTGGTACAGGATGCGAGGGAAACAGCCACGTCTGGGCCGGGATTCCCGCCTCGCCACGATCATCTGGCTGCTGCCGTGGATTGCCGCCTGCTCGAGCAGCGCGGTGGGGTCCTCCAACTCCCCTGGCGGCTTGCAGGAGAGCCCGGTCGTCCGGCGAGGGCAGTTCCGGCAATTGCTCCTGCTGACCGGCGAGCTCAAGGCGGTCACGGGCGAGCCGATCATCGTCCCCAAGCTACCGGACTGGCAGACGACGATCCGCTGGATCGTCGAGGATGGCGCCGTTGCCGAGGAGGGTGACCCGCTCCTCGAGCTCGACACCACCGCCATCGCCAGCCAGCTCGATGACAAGCGCACCGCCAGGCAGAAAGCGATCAACGAGCTGGCCAAGAAGGAGGCCGAGGTCGACGGCAAGCTGGGAGACAAGGAGTTCGCGGCCGATCGCGCCCGTATCGCCCTGAGCAAAGCAAAAATCAAGGCGAGCGTGCCAGCCGATGTCCAGGCCCGCCGGATCTTCCAGGAAGCGCAGCTGGAGCTGGAGGGAGCGCAAGTCGAGCACACCAAGGCTGCGGCCGATCTCGAAGCCTGCCGGGAATCTTCAACGGCGGAGCTCGAGGTCCTGCGCATCGACCTGGCGAAGGCAAAGCATGATCTCGGCGAGGCACAACGGGCGATCGACGCCATGGTGCTGCGCGCTCCACGGTCGGGGATCGTCGTGGTCGGCGAGAACCGTCGCGAGGGACGCAAGTTCCAGGTCGGGGACAACGTCTGGATCGGCCTCGAGGTTATGGAGATCCCTGACCTGTCGTCGATGATGGTCGAGGCCCGCCTGTCCGACGTTGATGACGGCCGCGTCACGCGCGCAATGACCGCAGTCTGCACCCTCGACGCCTATCCCGACAGGCCGGTGCGCGGCATCATCCGATCGATCAGTGCCGTCGCCCACGAGGCAATCTTCCGCTCGATGCAGCGCAACTTCCAGGTGATCGTCGACCTCGAGCGCTCCGATCCCGAGATCATGCGACCCGGCATGTCGGTCAAGCTCGAGGTCGAGACCATCAAGCTCGAGGATGTCACCCTGGTGCCCCGGGCGGCGCTGGCATTCGAGGAGCACGAGGTGCTGGCGCTGTTACCAGACGGTGGCGCTCAAACGGTCGAACTCGGCCCCTGCAGCGCCCTGGAGTGTGTGCTGGAGAAGGGACTCGCCGAGGGTACAGCCTTGCGGGCCCGACGATGATCTGGCGACGGCTCACCGGCTACCGCGCCAGATGGCTGCTCGGAGCGGCGCTGGCGGTCGCATCGGGTGGCTGGTGGCTAACCGGGACGGTGCTCCAAAGCGAGGAGGTCACCTGGACCGAGGCAACCGTGGGGGATCTGATCATCACCGTCGCCGTCGAAGGCAAGCTCGCCTCCAAGGATTCCAGCGTTCTCGGGCCGCCCCAGGTACCGGGCCTATGGGACTACAAGATCACCACCATGGCTCCTGAGGGCGAAGCGGTGGACGCGGGCACCCCGGTCCTCGGATTTGACACCTCGGAGCTTGAGATGCGCCTGCGCGACCGACAGAACGAGAGCGAGCAAGCGGCCAAGAACAGGGAAAAGCTCGACGCCGACGTCTCCCAGCACCTCGAGGAAAGTGAACTCAAGCTTGCCGAGGCGGAGGCAAGGCGGCGCAAGGCCCGACTCAAGGTCGACCGGCCTGGTGATCTGACCGCAGCACGCGAGCTTCAGCAAGCACGGCTCGACCTCGAGCTCGCCGAAATGGAGGTCAAGAACCTCGAAGGTCAGATTGCGGCGACCCGGCGCTCGGGTGCAGCACAGCGGGCGATGCTCGAGGCGCAAAAGAACCGCGCCGACCGCCAGGTCCAGGAGATCGAGGACGCCATCGAGCGTATGACCGTCAAGGCTTCTCGCTCCGGAACGGTCATCTATGTCACCAATTGGCGGGACGAAAAGAAGAAGGTCGGTGACTCTGCTTGGAGAGGCGAGAGGATCATCGAGCTGCCCAACCTACAAACCATGATGGCGCAGGGCGAGGTGGACGAGGCAGATGCCGGTCGCGTGGCGGAGGGACAGCCTTTCCGGATCCGGCTCGACGCCCATCCAGACCTCGAATACTCGGGCACGGTCGCCTCGATCTGGAGCACCGTTCGCAGGAAGTCGTCGTCCCGTAATCCCCTCAAGGTCGTACGGCTCGATCTCGAACTCGCCGACACCGACACGCGGCGCATGCGCCCCGGCATGCGGTTCCGCGGCACGGTGGAGACCGATCGCCTCCCGGGCGTGTTGCTGATGCCCGCCCACGCCGTCTTCCCGACCGCCAGCGGCCCAATTGTCTACCGCCGCACCCTGTTCGGCTACCAGAAGGTCTCGGTCACCCTCGGGCGCCGCAACGAGTCGTTGGTGCAAATCCTCGAGGGCCTCGAGGCCAGTGACCGCGTTGCCGAGAGCAACCCGGAGTCATGAGTCGCTGGCTCCGCTTCGGCCTGCCGACCCTCGTCGGCGTTGCCGCCGTCGGCATCATACCCGTGCTGCAGTCTTGGAATGTTCGGGGCGACATCCCCGTTTCCACGGTGCAGCGAGGAAGCTTCGTCCACAAGGTCGTGGCCGAGGGGTTGCTGGTAGCGGAAACGGCCACAGTGCTGTCGGCACCGTTGAACCCCCGCTCGGGGAACATGAAGATTGCCTGGCTGGCCAAAGACGGCACGCGGGTGAAAGCCGGCGAACCAGTGGTGCGGTTCGATGCAACCGAGATGGAGGCCGACCTCTACAATGGCCGCGCGGATCGATCCAAAGCCGAGAGCCGTCGCACCCAGAAAGAGATCGAGGAGGAGGTAGCGGTCAGCAATCTCGAGCGCGACGCGCGGCTAGCCGACAGGCAACTCGAGTACGCTCATAAGTTCCAGAGCAAGGACCCGGAGATCTTCTCACGCACCGATATCATCGAGTCAGAGATCGACGAGACCCTGGCCACCAAGCGCAAGGCCCACGCCACAGAGATCCAGGCCATCCGCAAGGGGCTCGGTAGAGTAGAGCTCGACCTTCTCGATCTCGAGAAGCGCAAGGCCGAGCTAACCATCGAGCGGGCCGAAGCGGGGCTGCGAGAGCTCGAGATCCGGGCCCCCCACGATGGCATCTTCGTGCTGCGGCGGAATTGGGGTGAGGTTGCCAAGATCGGCGAGGTGGTGTGGGCAAGACAACCCATCGCCGAGATTCCGCAGCTCGCTCTCATGAAGGCACAGGTCTTCGTGCTCGAGGCGGACGCCGGCGGCGTGCAGATCGGGGTGCCCGCGCAGGTGGCGCTCGAGGCCCACCCCGGCGAGGTATTCGCCGCCAAGGTCCGCAAGATTGCGGCACTGGCCAAGCGTCGGACCCGCTATTCACCGGTGCAGTATTTCGAAGTTGAACTGGCGCTGGAGCACAGCGATCCGGCGAAGATGAAGCCGGGCCAGCGCATCCGCGTGACGCTGATATTGCAGAACCTGGAGGACGTTCTCACTGTCCCTCGTGAGGCAGTCTTCGAGGGAGAGGACGACAGCAAGCTGGTGTACCGGCAGTCCGGCGGTGACTTCGAGCCGGTGGAGGTCGAGCTCGGCCCGGCGGCACTAGGGAGAGTGGTCATCGAATCCGGCCTCTCCGAGGGCGACATCATCGCCCTCCAAGACCCGACGCGTCTCGGTGAGGAGAGCGAACAGGAGACCGCCTCTCCCGCCGGTGGCCCACCGTCACCGGGAACCTCCCGATGAGCATGCTCGAGGCCATCACCAGCGCTCTCTCCAACCTTGCAACCCACAAGCTGCGCTCGACCCTGACCATGCTCGGTATGATCTTCGGCGTCGGCGCGGTGATCGCCATGCTGTCGATCGGCGCCGGTGCCGAGCGGCAGGCGATGGAGATCATCGACCGCATGGGCGTGCGCAATGTCTTGGTTCGCGACAAGCATCTCAGCGACAACGAACTCAACGAGATTCGCAAGAAGTCGCTCGGCGTCTCTGCACGTGATGCCGGTGCCATCGAGGCGGGCGTGCCGGGGGTGGAGCTGACCGCGCCACGGGTGAAGGTCGATACCTACAAGATCATGGCACCGGGAGCCAGGAGCGAAGGGTCGGTGATCGGCGTCTCTCACCACCAGGCCGAACTCAGCCACTTGCGAATCGGAGAGGGACGGTTCTTCGATATCCTCGACGAGGAACGCCATGCCCAGGTCTGCGTGATTGGCCCAGGCGTGCGCCGCGATCTGTTCGGGGTGGAACCAGCAGCGGGGCGACAGCTCAAGATCAACGATGTCTGGTTCGAGGTCATTGGCGTGCTCGAGGATAGTGGCGCGGCGACAAGCTTCCAGGGGGTGGACATCGGCACCACCGCCAGCGAGATCTATGTACCGGCGACCACCGCCCTGCGCAAGTTCGACCGCGAGCCGCTGCACGCTCCTGTTGACGAGATCGTCGTGCAGCTTGAGCCGTCGGCCTCCCCGCAGGCCAGCGCCGTCGCCATCCGGCGGTTGCTCGAACGCATCCACGGCGGCGCCGACGACTTCGAGCTCGTGGTGCCGGAAGCACTGCTCGACCAGAGCCGCCGAACGCAGCGGCTATTCAACATCGTCATGGGTTGCATCGCTGGTATCTCGCTGCTGGTCGGCGGCATCGGCATCATGAACATCATGCTGGCGACCGTCCTCGAGCGCACCCGAGAGATCGGTGTGCGCCGCGCCGTCGGTGCCCGCCGTGCGGAGATCCGCACCCAGTTCATGATCGAAGCATTCACCATCAGCCTGCTCGGCGGCCTCGCCGGGGTCGCCATGGGGGTGATCATCGCCAAGGGGGTGGCGGCCTCCGCGGGCTGGGAGACGGTCGTGACCTTGACCTCGGTCGTTCTCTCCACGGGTGTGTCGATGGCAGCCGGCCTGGTCTCGGGGATCTACCCGGCGGTGAGGGCCGCCCAGCTCGACCCCATCGAAGCGCTCCACTACGAGTAGATCAGATGAGCGAGCCGCTGTGGCGACCCTCTGGAGAGCGTAAAGCAGCGGCCAACCTGACCGCGTTCATGGCGCAGTTGCAAGCCGACTGGGGGGTGGCGATCAACGATTATCCGACCCTGTACCGCTGGTCCTGCGATCAAATCGAGCAGTTCTGGCAGTCGCTGTGGGGCTTTTCCGGGGTGATCGCCGAGAACCAGGGCTCGGTGGTGCTGCGCGACGGTGACACCATGTCGCCCGCCGCTCGCTTCTTCCCCGACGCCAAGCTGAACTTCGCGCGCAACCTGCTGCGCAGGTGCGGCGACGGCGACGCCATCGTCTTCTGGGCCGAGAACAAGCTGAAGCGGCGCCTGAGCCACGACCAGCTGCACGATCAGGTAGCAGGCCTCGCGGCGGCGTTGATCGACATGGGAATCGTTGAGGGTGACCGCGTAGTCGGCTTCCTGCCGAACATCCCCGAGGCGGTTGTCGCCATGCTTGCAACTGCTTCTTTGGGTGCCGTCTGGTCTTCGTGCTCGCCTGATTTCGGCGTCCAGGGAGTGGTGGACCGCTTCGGCCAGATCAAGCCCAAGGTGCTCTTTTGTGCCGACGGTTATCTCTACAAGGGCAAGGAGTATGAGTCACTGGTGCGAGTCGGCGAATTCACCCGCCAGCTACCCAGTCTCGACAACGTGGTCGTTGCCAGCTACATGCACGCCAAACCGGATCTGTCGCCGCTGGCAGCGTCGCTGACCAGCCCAGCGGGTGCGCCGTCGCGGGTGCCGCGCATCACCCTGTTCGACGAACTGCTCGCCGACCGGCCAGCTGGCAACGTCCCCTACCGCAGCCTGCCCTTCAATCACCCCCTCTATATCCTCTATTCCTCCGGCACCACCGGCAAACCCAAGTGCATCGTGCACGGCGCTGGCGGCACGCTGCTGAAACACCTCCTCGAGCACCAGCTGATGTGCGACGTCAAGCCGGGCGACCGCATCTTCTACTTCACCACCTGTGGCTGGATGATGTGGAACTGGCTGGCCTCCGGCCTGGCCTCCGAGGCCACCTTGCTGCTGTATGACGGCAACCCCGTCGCGCCCGGCCCGGAGGTGCTCTTCGACTACGCCGAGGCCGAGAAGATGACCCTCTTCGGCACCTCGGCGAAGTACCTCGACGCCCTCCGAAACGCCGGCCTCGAGCCGCGCTCCAGCCACGACCTCTCGAGCCTGCGAACCATCACCTCGACCGGCTCGCCGCTTGCACCCGAAGGGTTCGACTACGTCTACGAACGGATCAAGCAGGACGTCTGCCTATCATCGATCTCGGGCGGCACCGACATCATCGGCTGCTTCGTCGGCGGCAATCCCATCGGGCCGGTGTGGCGGGGCGAGATCCAGGCCCGCTCCCTCGGCATGGCGGTCGACATCTTTGATGCTGAAGGCCGCCCTCTGCGCGGCGAGAAGGGCGAGCTGGTCTGCACCCGACCCTTCCCTTCCATGCCGGCCTATTTCTGGAACGACCCCGACGGCGCCCGCTATAGAAGCGCTTACTTCGAGAAATACCCCGACGTCTGGTGGCACGGCGACTTCGCCGCCATCACCGAGCACGACGGGGTGATCATCTACGGACGCTCCGACGCTACCCTCAACCCCGGCGGTGTGCGCATCGGCACAGCGGAGATCTACCGGCAGGCGGAAAAGCTCACCGAGGTGGACGAGGCGATCGCCATCGGCCAGGACTGGCACGACGACGTCCGTATCGTGCTCTTCGTCAAGCTACGAGAGGGGCTCGAGCTGGGTGACCGGCTGGTTGAAAAGATCGCTTCAGAGATCCGCAGCGGCTGCTCGCCGCGCCATGTACCGGCCAAGATCCTGCAAGTCACCGACATCCCCCGCACCAAGAGTGGCAAGATCGTCGAGCTGGCCGTGCGCGAGGTGGTGCACGGCCGGCCGGTGAAGAACATCGAGGCACTGGCCAATCCCGAGGCCCTCGAACTATTCAGGAATCGGCCAGAGCTCAACGACTAGCCGAACTCGAGGCCCTGGGCCAGCGGCAGCTCGGTGCTCCAGTTGATGGTGTTGGTCTGCCGACGCATGTAGGCCTTCCAGGCGTCGGCGCCGGACTCGCGGCCGCCGCCGGTTTCTTTCTCGCCGCCGAAGGCGCCACCGATCTCGGCGCCGCTGGTGCCGATATTGACATTGGCGATACCGCAGTCGCTGCCGCGGTGTGAGAGGAAGTACTCGGCCTCGCGGAGGTGTTCGGTGAAGATCGCCGAGGAGAGTCCTTGCGGGACATCGTTGTGCAGCGCCACCGCCTCCTCGATCTCACCAACCGCCTCCTTTGAAGGTGCGCCAGGGGTGCCGTAGCCGATGATGTAGAGGATCGGCGCGAAGGTTTCCTCTTGCACGATCTCGAACTCGTTGTGCGCCGCCGCGATGCAGGGCCTCACATAGTGACCACCCGGATAGTCGGGGCCCTCGAGACGCTCGCCGCCCCAGAGGATCTCGCCGCCTTCTCGCTCGAGCCTGGAGATGGCATCTTGCAGGGCGTCCACGGCCCCATGATTGACGAGCGGGCCCATCAACGTCGCCGCATCCCGAGGATCGCCGATACCGACGCCCTCGTAGGCACGACACAGTCGGGTCACCAGCTCCTCCTTGATCGACTCGTGGACGATGATCCGCCGGGTGGAGGTACAGCGCTGGCCGGCGGTGCCGACGGCACCGAAGAGAATCGCCGGCAGTACGAGGTCCATGTTGGCGCTCGGGGTGACGATGATGGCGTTGTTGCCGCCGAGCTCGAGGATCGTGCGACCGAGCCGGCGGCCGACGACCTCGGCCACGTGGTAGCCGACCTGGCAGCTGCCGGTGCAAGAGACCAGCGGAATCCGCCGATCGTGTAGCAATCGCTCGCCGACCGACGAGCCCTTGCCGACGGTGAGCGAGAAGATCGCCGGGTCGACACCGTTGGCTTCGCAGACCTGCTGCGCGATCCTGGTAACCGCGATGGCGGTAAGCGGCGTCTTGCTGGCCGGCTTCCACACCACCGCATCGCCGCAAGCCGCGGCGATGGCCGCGTTCCAGCTCCATACGGCAACCGGGAAGTTGAAGGCACTAATCACCCCGACGACGCCGAGCGGATGCCACTGCTCGTACATCCGGTGATCGGCCCGTTCCGACTGCATGGTCAACCCGTAGAGCTGGCGCGAAAGGCCGGTGGCGAAGTCGCAGATATCGATCATCTCCTGCACCTCACCCTCGCCCTCGGCGATGATCTTGCCCATCTCCAGCGTCACCAGCGCGCCCAGCTCCTTCTTCTGCTCTCGCAGGCGGTTGCCGAGCTGGCGCACGAGATCGCCCCGCTTGGGCGCCGGCACCGGGCGCCAGGCGAGGAACGCCTCGTGTGCCCTGGCGACGATCCTCTCGCACTCCTGCTCGCTGACCTGCTTGACGGCGGCGATACACGAGCCGTCGATCGGTGTGATCACCTCCAGATCCGGGCCGGACCCTGTCCATTCACCGTCGAAGCCGCCGGCGTTGACCTCTTGGATGCCGAGAGCTTCCAGTACCTCGACGGCTGCCACGACTTCACCCACGAAGCGCCTCCTTCCCCGTCGTCCAGCCCCGCTGGCGGCGAGGTTGTCTCCATGGCGTGAGTGTAGCGCATCTGCGGGCAAGGATGATCAGTAACAGGAGCGTGCTCAGCAAGCTGATCCAGGCGCCGATGCGCAACGACCGCGACCGGAAGCGCAGCTGTACGTTGTGCTCTCCCCTATCCACCGGCACCGCCATCCAGTTGCCATTGGCCCGCAAGACCGGTGCCGCCCGCCCGTCGACGGTTGCCTGCCAGCCGGGATAGTCGCTCTCCACGACAACCAGCAGCGAGGGCTCACCGGCACGAACGGCGAAGGTTCGGGTATCTGGCTCCTCGGCTTGCACGATGACCGACGACGGCCCGCGCTCTTGGCCGACGGCAGCCGCCATCGGCGGTGGCTCCTCGAGCAACACTATCTTCCCCGCCACCACCTGCGGTTGCGTCGACGCCTGCAACGCCTGCTGCCGATCACCGAGGACCTGCCAGCGTCCCACCAGGTAGACGCGGGGAAGCGCCCCGCGGAGCCGGTAGAGGTAGAGCGGACGCTCCAGCGCGGAGATCAGCTCGAGGTCTGGGTGGGTGAGGCGATCCGGCGAAAGAAACAGCCGCGCCGCACCGACGCGCAAGGCCGGCAGCCCTTCCGGACCACGGTCAGCGGCGGCGAGATAGGCCGCCTGACCGGCAAGCCGCAGCGCCGGCCCTCCCCGTACCGACCGGACATCGAAGGCCATCGGCAGGTTGCCTTTGAGACGCAGGATGCGGGATCGATACATGGTCATCGGGTGCTGGGCGAGCAACATCGCATCGCGGGCGAGGTCTTCTCGGGTGGTCCGCCGCAGGTAGACGCGCTCGCCGCTGGTCCGCGCCAGCCGAGCTTCCGGGAAGTCGGCGAAGAGGGCCGCGGCCGGCAATGACGGCTGGATGGTGGCGTGGGCAACGGCCAGATCCAGGCAGGCCACCCCGACTAGCAGGGCGGCCTGGTGACGCTTCAGCCACAGAGTGCCACCCTGACGCGGCCACAGCAGGGCGGCGCCGGCGAGGGCGCCGAAGGCGGCTGAATGCAAGAAATCGGCCTCGGCAAATCCCCATGCCAGCAACAACAGCAGGCCGACGGCGGTGAAGAAGACCGCCGCCGCACGGGCCGCGCCGGCGCGCAAATAGCCGTCGATGCCGATGGCCCCGAGCAGCGCCAGCCCGACGGAGGCCGGCACCAGGAACTTGACCGGATAGCGAAACGAGGCCAGCAACCCAGCCCGGTGAAGAAGGGCGAAGAGCGGCGTGCCGGCGCCGAGGGCGAGGAGCCAGCCGGTCA
>JBHHYG010000011.1:0-30584 GCA_046757445.1 Acidobacteriota bacterium | reverse complement strand
CAGCAGCACGCCGTTGAGATATGCGGGCTAGCCCGAATTCTGGGCGGCTCGCGGCTGCGCGAGCGCAATGACAGGCGATGACTGCGTTGCGCTTGACCCGAGGGGCCGAGGCGGGTACGGGGCTGGCGGGTGGTGGGAAGACGCTGCTACGAGTTCACCGCCAGCCAGCGTAGCAGGGGGATCAACGCCATAGCGCTGAGGGCGGCCATGAGCAGAGTGAAATGGGGGCCCAGGGGGATTTGCAGCGCGTTCAGCGGCGAGCCCAACGAGGAGCTCCATTCGAAGGTCTGCTGTAGACCTCTTCCGCCGATCGCCGCCCAAGCGGCCGGCTCCAAGCCGCCGGTCGGCACCCCGACCACCCAGAAAGCCAAAGCCGCCCCGGCTGCGAGGGCCGCCACCGAGGCGACGATGCCGCGCCGCAGCCTGATCCTCTCGTTCTCGACGATCGCCCGCAGCACGGTGCTGGTGAGATGTGGGACGCTTGCCGCTGCCGGGTCACCGGCGGCCAGTGCCTCGTCGACCAGGGCCAGCCTGGCGGCGAAGGAGCCACATGCAGGGCAGACCGCCAGATGCTCGTCTTGGCGCCGCCCGTCGAGCAAAAGCTCGCGGGCCCGATCACAGGCTGGGGTCTCCGACTGCCTCATGCGATGCCTTCCTTTTCGAGCCAGGCCGCCAGGCGCTGGCGGCCGCGGTGCAGCTGGGCCTTGACGGTCCCCACGGGAACGCCGAGCACTTCGGCGATCTCGGGGTGTGTCATCTCCTCAAGATAGCGCAGACGCATGACCGCTTGCCATCCCTCGGGCAATCGTTCGACCAGCTCCCAGATCCGACGGTAAACCTGCCGGCGGGATACGACCTCCTCGGGGCTAGCCTGGTTTCCAGTGGAGCCCGACGGCCAGCCAGCGGGACCCTCGTCCAGCGGATCTTCACCTTTTCCCGGTTGGCGCAATGGCACCAACTTCGGCCGCCGGGCGAGGCGACGTCGCTGGCCCCGGGCGCGGTTGATGGCAATCTGCAGCAACCAGGTAGAGAAGCGCGCTTGGCCACGGAATTTGCGGATTCCCCGATAGGCTGCAAGAAACACCTCTTGGACGACTTCCTCGCGCTCCTGAGGGTCGGGCACCCAGGTGGTGAGGAATCGCCACAACGGACGCTGATACCTTTTCACCAGGTCGGCGAAGGCTGCGACGTCGCCTCCCCTGGCGCGCTGCACCAATCCTTTCTCTTCGGCGCTCTCCGCTTGCCTCGTCCCGGCTGCGGTCACGGACTCTCCTGGCCTGCAGCCTGTGGCCGCAAGAATCGTTCACCCAATGGTGAGTGTCGCCGGCGGGGAGAATGGTTTCCGCCCGCTGATCGGATATGCTGAGCTAACGGCGCAAAGCGCCGCCGCATTCTCGACCGAGGCAGTGACATTGTCGATGCAGCAGCACTCATTCTTCCACCCAGGCGGAGCGGTCGGTCGGGTCGACAGGGTACCTGGCCCGCATTTCTCATCGCGCTTCGTCGCCGCTCTTCTACTCGGTAGCCTCGCGTGTGGCTGTGCTTCCAGCCTCCCCCTCCTGGCAGGACCGACGACGCTCGCTGGGATGCTGCCGGCTCCGACCATCGGCGCGACGGCAACCGCCGAGCGTGCCTCGGGAACCAGCGACGGGCCTCTGCGTCTCCTGGCACCCCTCTTCCGGTGGCGGCACGCCTCCTCTACGGCCGCCGTCTATACCTGGGAGTGCACGGTGGAGAACCCTTCGCACAGCGTTTTCGAGGTCACCGTGGTGGTCGAGGTTCTGGATGAAAACGGTGCTCCGCTGGCCACGAAGAGCCAGTCCTTCCGGCTCGGTGGCGGCGATAAGATGCCGATCTCGGGGGAGGGACTCCTCGAGGGTGATCTCGCCCCGCGTGTCACCTCATGGCGCCTGGGATATTGGGTCCAAGCGCCGCCCCCGCCGTCGCCTGACCAACCCGAACTTCACTCCCATTCGATAGTGCCCGGCGGCTTGGTCGAGATGTCGTAGACGACCCTGTTGACACCAGCGACCTCGTTGACAATGCGCGAGGAGATGCGTTGCAGCACCTCGTAGGGTAGCCTTGCCCAATCGGCGGTCATGCCGTCGCCCGAATGAACGGCACGAATCGCAACGACGTGCTCGTAGGTGCGCTCATCGCCCATGACGCCGACCGTCCGTACCGGCAGTAGCACCGCGAAAGCCTGCCACAGATCATGGTATAGACCGGCCTCGCGGATCTCCTCGGTGACGATGGCATCGGCCCGGCGCAGCCGGTCGATACCTTCGGGGGTGACCTCCCCGAGGATGCGCACGGCAAGCCCGGGGCCGGGAAACGGGTGCCGACCACTGAACTCCTCGTCGAGGCCCAGTTCTGCACCCACACGTCGCACCTCGTCCTTGAAGAGCTCTCGTAACGGTTCGACCAGAGTCAACGGCATGACCTCAGGCAGGCCGCCAACGTTATGGTGGCTCTTGATGATCGCCGAAGGGCCGCGCACCGAGGTGCTCTCGATGACATCGGGATAGAGCGTACCCTGGGCCAGGTAGCTGAAGGTGGCGCCGCGCTCCAGCTCGAGCCGATGGGCGGTCTCCGCGAACACCTCGATGAACACCCGCCCGACGATCCTACGCTTCTGCTCCGGATCCAGGACATTCCTCAGCTGGTCGAGAAAGCGCCGGCTCGCATCGACAACCTGCACGGGAATATGGAAGCGATCCTCGAATTGCCTCTCCAGCTCCTGGCGCTCACCCAACCGCAAGAGCCCGTTGTCGACCATCACACAGACCAGGCGGTCGCCGATGGCACGGTGGACGAGCAAGGCCGTAACCGCAGAGTCGACACCTCCTGACAATCCGCAGACGACATTGCCGTCGCCGACCAGGGTGGCGATGCTATCGACGGAATCGTCGATGAACCGCTTTGCTGTCCAGCTCGGCTCACAACCACAGACCTCGAGCAGGAAGTTCTGCAACAAGCGGGCTCCTCGAGGCGTGTGGTGCACCTCCGGATGAAATTGGATGCCAAAGCAGCGGGCATCAGCATCGGCAATGGCGGCAACGGCCGCGCCCGAGGAGGCCAACACCCGAAAGCCGTCAGGCAAGCGTCGGATGGTGTCGCCGTGGCTCATCCACACCACCTCACCGTTCACCCAGCCGGCAAACAGTGGTGAATCGGAGTGCCCATTGGGGTCGGGAAACTCGATTTCCGTCCCGCCGTACTCGCGGCGACTCGAAGGGGCAACTTCGCCGCCAGCCTCCTGCACCATCAACTGCATGCCATAGCAGATACCGAGCAGCGGTACCGGAGGATGAAGCCAGGCCGGATGGCAACGAGGAGCATCGGTAGCTGATACGGAATCAGGCCCGCCAGAGAGGATGACGCCAGCCGGGGCATCCTCCAACGCCTCCGGCCCGACATTGTAGGGAACGATTTCCGAATAGACCCCGGCTTCCCGCACCCGTCGGGCAATCAGCTGGGTGGTTTGCGAGCCGAAGTCGAGGATCAGGATCCGCTGCCGCGTGCTACCCATGTCGCTAGTATAAGCTCGCGCTGTGAGAGTGGTGAGCTATGAGAGCCACTCCTTTCACATCAGGTTGAGCGGATCGACATCGATCCGCAGGTCGCGGGGCAGTTTGCCCTGCCGGCGACATTCTCGCAGCCCCCGGCGAAGCAACTGCCGCAACGACGCTCGATCCGCCCCTCGCAGGAGCAGCTGGAGCCGGTGACGGCCTCGCAGCCGTGCCAGCGCCGGCGATGCCGGTCCCAGTATCTGAGCCTCACTGCCCGCCTCATTCCGCAGCACGGCTGCCAGGCAATCCGCCTCTTCCTTGAGGACTGCCAGCGCCGTGCCCCGGCAAACACAGGCGATCAGGCAGGAAAAGGGTGGATAGCCTAGCCGGCGCCGGTAGGCGATCTCGTGCTCGTAGAAACCTGTGTAGTCGTGGTCTACCGCGGCACGAATGGCGTAGTGATCCGGCTTGTAGGCCTGCAGCAGGACGGTACCGGCGATCTCTCCGCGGCCCGCTCTGCCAGCCATCTGAGTGAGCAATTGAAAGGTCTTTTCGGCGGCGCGGAAATCCGGCAGATCGAGGGCCGCATCGGCTCCGACGACGCCGACCAAGGTCACACCCGGGAAATCATGTCCCTTGGCGAGCATCTGGGTACCGACCAGGATATCCAGCTCGCCGCGGCCAAAGGCCGAGAGGATGCGCGCGTGAGCCCCTCGTGTGCGGGTCGCGTCGGCGTCGAAGCGTCGGATACGGGCGCTGGGGAAGCGCTCCTGGAGGGCGGCCTGTAACCGCTGCGTGCCGTACCCGAGCCCGTGCAGTGCCTGCGAGCCACAATGGGGACAGTTGCAGGGAACCTCCATACGGTAGTCACAGTAGTGGCAGCGTAGCTGGCGCCGCTGGCGGTGGTGGGTGAGGCTCACCGCACAGTTTGGACAGGGTATCCGCTCACCGCAAAACCGGCACATCAAGGCCGCCGCAAAGCCCCTGCGGTTGAGCAGCAACAGCGCCTGTTGCCGTCGTTGCAGCCGATCGCCGACGGCCTCTTCGAGCTGGCGGGACAGCATGGCCCGCCTGTCCTGCTTCCAGCTCTCTCGCATGTCGATTAGCTTCACAGCCGGCAGCGCTCGGGCGGTGACGCGATCGGGCAGGCACAACAAGCCGTAGATGCCCTGCCGGGCATGGTGGAAACTCTCCATGGCCGGGGTTGCAGAACCCAGAACAGCGACTGCGCCCTCCAGACGAGCACGCTCAATGGCAACGTTACGGCCATGATACCGAGGGCTTTCCTGCTGTTTGTACGCTCCGTCCTGCTCCTCGTCGATGACCATCAGGCCGACCTTCTCCAACGGTGCGAAGACCGCCGAGCGCGGACCGATGACCACCGGCACCTTGCCCCGGCGCGCCTGCCACCAGGCAGCCAAACGCTCACCCGGAGAGAGGCCGGAGTGCATCACCACTACCCTGTCGCCGAGCGCCGCCCGAGCGCGGTGCTCGAGCAGCGGCGTGAGTCCGATCTCCGGCACCATGAGGATCGCCCGGCGCCCCTTCTTCACCGCCGCGAGGGCGGCTCGCAGGTAAACCTCCGTCTTGCCGCTGCCGGTCACACCATGAAGTAGGAACGGAGGTGGCCGAGCCGAACTCAGCGCTGCCTCGATCGCGGCCAGGGACTGCCGCTGGGCGGCGGAGAGCTCGAAGGACCCGGCACCGTCAGCGCTGCCCGTCCAGGCCGACCGGCGACCCTCGTCGGCGGGCGCTCGGTAGCCTTCGATCAGCCCCTTCTTGAAGAGCGCCCTGAGGGCCTCGGCGCCGCAGGGAGCCCGCCGCCCCAGCTCGGCTAGCGCGATGCCGTCTCCTCGCCCCCACAACAGCTCCACGGCCCGGCGCTGGGATGGAGCCCTGGCGGTCGCCTGGCGGGCCTCCTGCAAGGACAGATGGCGGCCCGGGCGCACCCACCGTTGCCAGCGCCCTCCGATCCCCTCGCTCCACTCGTCCTCGACCCGAACCAGGCCCTCGCTGGCGAGCTGATAAACGATGGCACAGAGGCCCTTGAGGCGCAGGCGCTGCTTCAGCGTCGAAAGCTTGAGACCGCCGCCGGCGGTCTGACGAAGTGCAGCCAGTAACCGCTGTCGCTCCTCTGGCCCGGCCGCTGTTCCCCCTTGGTCGCGAGGCAGCAAAGCCCCCTCGCGGGTCAGGGTGACGCGGCGCTGGCCTACCGCCAGCAGGCCACCTGGAAGGGCGGCACGGATCGCCTCGCCCCAACTCGAAAGGGTCGTTTCCGCCAGCCATCGGGTCAGGGAAAGCAACAAGGGAGACAACAGCGGCAATGGATCGAGGCAGTCGTCCAGCGGTCGAATCCGCTTGACGGAGAGGCCGGCGGGAGGAGATGCGTCCATCGCCACCACCGTGCCGGTCAGCCGCCTGCCGCCGAAGCGCACGCCCACCCTCATTCCGGGCAGGGCCAGGTGGGCAACGCGCGCGGGAACCGCATAAGTAAAGGGACCCTCGACGGGCACCGGCACCACCACCTGTGCATAGCTGGCGACATCCCCGTCTGGATTCTTGGGTGCTGCCGAGGGTGGCGAAGGGCACCTACCGTCCTTCATCGGCAGCGAGCGCCTCCCGCACCATCTTCATGTCCTCCCAGACGTCCTTCTTGGCGTTGGGGTTCCGCAACAGGTAGGCAGGGTGGTAGGTGCACATCACCTGTATGCCCTGCCATTGCTGGAAACGTCCACGCAGGCGGGATAGCGGCGCCGTCGATCCCAGCACCGCCTGCACCGCCACCCTTCCCAGCAGCACGATGATCCGCGGGCGGATTGCGCCGATCTGACGCAGCAGGAAAGGCTTGCAGGCAGCGAGCTCGTCGGCTTGCGGGTTGCGATTCTGCGGCGGCCTGCACTTGACTGCGTTGGCGATATAGACGTCGCCGCGGGCATAGCCCATGGCCTCGATGATGCGGGTCAGCAACCGCCCCGCCCGGCCGACGAAGGGCTCGCCCTGAAGGTCCTCGTCGCGGCCGGGCCCCTCACCGATAAACAACAGACGAGCTTGCCGATTACCAACACCGAATACAACCTTGGTGCGGCCCTCGTGCAAGCGACAGGCAACACAATCGAGGGCTTCTGCCTCGATGGTCTCGAGTGTCTCCCCGGCTTCCGCCGGTCCCTTCTGATCCACCACGCCGCCAAACAGGTCCGCCTGCAGGGTCGGGGGCATAGCGCCCGCGGCCACCTCGGCGGCGGCCGCGAAGTTTGTCTCCGAGTCACCCGACGGCCCTACCCGGCCACCCTCGTCGCGCAAATTCCTGCTCTCGACCGGCCGACCCAAGCTCAGTCCCCACACCCCTTCCTGCTGCAAGACTTGGAGGCGTTCGAGGAGCTGTCGCCGCAGGCGGTCGGGGGGCCACTCACCCGTAGGGTTCACGCCGGCTGCCGCGGGGCGCTCACCGCGGCACGGCGCGCGCGGAAATCACCCACCGCCTGCCAGATCGATTCGGCCACCTGGGCTTTGCTCGCTGGCCCCACCGGCCGACGGCCGCCGAGCCGATCGAGGATGACCACCTCGTTGGTATCCGACTCGAAGCCACCGCCTTCAACACCCACACGATTGGCAACCATCAAGTCGCACCCTTTGCGCAGCATCTTCTCCTGTGCGCGAGCCTCGACCTCCGAAGTCTCGGCGGCGAAGCCGACAACCAGTCGCTCCCCAGGCAAACTCGCGAGCTGCTCGAGGATGTCGCCGGTGGGCACCAACTCCATCATCAGGCGACCGGCCTCTAGCTTCTTGATTTTTTGGCCATCGGGGTTGAGAGGCCGGAAATCAGCGACCGCCGCAGCCATCACCACCGCCTCGACGGATGCGGCCCTGTCCAGTACGGCGGCGGCCATCTCCGACGCCGTCTCCACGCGCACTGTCTCCACGCCAACGGGGTCCGGCAACGGCGACGGGCCGCTGATCAGCACCACCTCGGCGCCGTGCCGCCGCGCCGCCTCGGCCATGGCGAAGCCCATTTTGCCGCTCGAAGGGTTGGTCAACAGACGTACCGGGTCGAGATGCTCCCGTGTGGGGCCAGCCGTCACCAGAACGCGCCGACCGGCGAGAAAAGCGATCGGCTCGGCTATCGAGAGCAGCCCGGTGATGGCCTCGACAATGACGGTGGGCTCGGCCAGTCGACCCGGACCCTGGCGACCCGAGGCCAGTGCGCCGGTCGCAGGATCAACGATGCTGACTCCCCGTGATCGGAGGGTCGACAAGTTCTGCCGGACTGCCGGGTGGGCCCACATCCGATCCTCCATGGCGGGGGCCACCAGCACCGGTGCCTCGACCGCGAGGTGCAGGGTGGAGGCAAAGTCGTCGGCGATGCCGGCGGCCATCCTGGCGAGAAAATCAGCGGTCGCAGGCACCACACAGAAGGCTTGACATCGTTCGGCCCAGCGAATGTGGGCCATAGGCTCGGATTCCGTGTCCTGGAAGCAGTCAGTCAGTACCCGATGCCCCGAGAGCGCAGCGAAGGTCAACGCGCTGACGAACTCGGTGGCGCTGCGGGTCATCGCCACCCTCACCTCGATACCGCGGTCTTGGAGTCTCCTGAGAACCTCACAGGCCTTATAGGCGGCAATGCTGCCGGTGACGACCAGCACAACCCGGCCACCGGTGATATTCACTGCTCCGCTGCCTGACATGCGTCCTCCAGGATGTTGTACCGCCCTCTGCGGTCCGATGCTAACCGTAGCGCGGTAGGATCACCGCTCGGACTGCTATCCCTCTCCTGAAGCTTCCTCCGCCGCCGACGCTACGGCCCTACTGTCGGCATCCTCCCGCTGGTCGATCTCTCCTTCTGCGGCCATCTCCCATGGGATCAAACGCTGGCTGACCTCTTCGGTGGCTATGGTCGTAAACTTCCGGGCTCGAATATCCACTTTCGGCTTGGCACCCCGCATCAGCTGACGGCACCGGTGAGCAGCGACTTCAACGAAAAGGTAGTAGCTGTCGTCAAGCATCTTCTGTCTCCTGATTCAGGATACAACGAGTGAGTTTCTCAGCGGAACGATTCGAGGATCGACTCGCCGAGCCCCGCCCGACGGACACGACGGCAGCGCTCCGCGACAACGATGGCTTGAAGCTCCCCTACGGCCACGTCGAGATCGTCATTGATGACTAGATAATCGTACCTCATGAACTGGGCAATCTCCTCCGCAGCGACCTCCAGTCTCTCCCCTATCGTCGCCCGGCTACTGGCAGCATTGCCGTCGCGATGATTCAGGCGCTTCTGCAAGCTTACTCGCGAGGGCGGCAGGACGAAGATCGTAACCGCTTCAGCAAGGCCGCCACGGACCTCGGCCGCTCCCTGAACATCGATGACCATCAGCGCATCCCGCCCCATGGCCCGGATGCGCTCGAGCTCCGATCGCGGCGTGCCGTAGAGATTGCCATGAACTGTGGCGCTCTCGAGGAACTCACCGGCAGCTTGCAGGCGCTCGAACTCCTGGCGGGAGAGAAACGTGTAGTCGCGCCCGTCCTGCTCACCCGGTCGCGGCGCGCGCGTGGTGCAGGAAATCGTCCTGTGAAGACCGTCAAGCCGTCGCAGCAGCTCGACGGCGAGAGTCGTCTTACCAGCACCGGAAGGAGCCGAAAGCACGAAGGCAATGGTTTCTTGCCCGGCTGGCTTATTCAATGTTCTGCACCTGCTCACGAATCCGCTCCAGCTCGCTCTTCAAGTTGACCACGATGTCGGAGACTTCGGTGGCCTTGGCCTTGGAGCCGATGGTGTTGATCTCCCGATGCAGCTCCTGCAGGAGGAACTCCAGCGAGCGTCCGACCCCTCCGTTCGTACTCAGCAGCTGCTCCGCCTTGCGCAGATGGCTGTGCAACCTCACCAACTCTTCGGTGATGTCGGAACGATCTGCGTAGTAGGCCACTTCCTGTGCCAATCTGGCCGGATCGATCTCCTCGTCGAAGCCCTCACAGAGCGCCGCGATCCGTGCATGCAGTTGCTCCCGGTAGCGTTGCGGCAGCCGGGCAGCGATTTGTTCTATCTGCTCGACTGAGGTGGTGATCCTTCGAAAGCGCCGAGCGAGGTCAGCGGCGAGGTGCCCGCCCTCCAAAGTGCGCATGGCGTCCAGCGCATCGAGGGCCTGCCGTAGAGCCGACTCGGCCACCGGCAAGTGGTGCTCGGGGTCGAGCTGTGGCGCCGCTTGAGCCACGAGGACACCGGGGAGATTCACCAGCAACGCCATGTCGAGATCACCCGAGATTCCCAGCTCCCCACCCAGTTCCTGCAGCACATGTCGGTAAGATTCAGCCAGGCGCCGGTTGACCTGGACCTCCGGGATGCCTCGCGGGCCGGTGACGGTGATGGTTACGTCGACTTTGCCGCGCTCCACACGCTCTCGTATCAGCTGGTTTGCAGCCGCCTCGAAGAAGGCCACCTCGGCTGGCATATGCAGTGCCACACGGCAAAATCTGTGGTTGACAGAACGAACCTCCACCCCGACGCGAACCGACTCGCCTTCAGCCTCGCCCCGACCATAGCCGCTCATGCTTCGTATCATGGACGCTATGTTACCAATAGATGCGCAGGAGCGTGTCCGGGTAATGGGTAAGGCATTTCATCTGGCCCGCATTTCTCATCGGGCTACGTGGTGGGGGGGTGGTCAGGCACGCAACGACACACTCGTCGCAGCGCGCAGGGTGAGCTCGTCCAGCTGCCTCGCCAGCCGTTCCTGTAGCGCCGCGCAGGCCCGCCTGTCGGCATCTGTGGGGACCCAGATCGGCTCACCGTAAAGGAAAGCGCCGCGGCCAAAAGGCAATGGCAAGATCATCCGATCCCAGGAGGCCAGCCGCAGCACCGGCCGACAGGCGAATGCGAGCGGCAGCAGCGGCCTGCCGGTTAAGCGAGACAACCAGATTGCACCGGGTTGAACGCAGCCGCTCGGACCGCGGGGACCATCAGGAGTGATCGCCAAGTCTTTCCCCTGTCGGGCCGCCACGACTAGCGCACGCAAGGCAGTGACCCCGCCCCTCGAGCTCGAGCCCCGCACCACCTCGACCTGAAGCCGCTGAAAGAGGCGTGCGGTCCACTCGCCATCACGAGACTTGGAGATCGGCACGACACTGGGCGGGCGCAGCTGCACCCAAGGCATCATCGCCAGCTGCGAATGCCAGAAAGCATAGATGACAGGACCCCGGTCGTCGGGTAGCGCCGTTTCTGCCCCTTGCCACTCGAGCCTCATGGTGGCCCGTATCAACCGTAGCCATGCAGCGCCGAGAGGAGGAACAAGAGTCAGCAGCAGTCGGTCAGCCGCCCTCAATCCCTCACCCATGCCCGCAACGCCTATCCGCAAACATCGCCGTAGCCTGCATTTGTCAACGGCGGTCGTCGCGAGGGGGCGGAGAGGCGTGCGGCTGCAAGGCGCGCGCAGGATCGGGCGCGGAGGCGTACTCGTGCAGTACGTCGAGCACCCGAGCCAAGCGCAACGCCGCAGACGCGCGCCTCTCCGCCCCCGTAGTAGACTGCCGTTGAGATATGCAGGCTAGTCATGGAACGGAGCACTTAGCCTTCGAGCCTCTGGGCAGCCTCCGCCGCGTCGGCAAACTGCAACGAGTAGAGGTCGCTGTAGAGACCCCGGTGGGTGAGGAGCTCGCCGTGGGTACCGACCTCGACCACTCGGCCCTTGTCGAGCACGACAATCAGATCGGCGCGGCGGACGGTGGTCAGGCGGTGGGCGATGATCAAGGTGGTACGGCCTTGCATGAGGTTTGCGAGAGCCTTCTGTACCTGTTGCTCGGAGCGCTCGTCGAGGTTCGAAGTAGCCTCATCGAGGATGAGGATCGGAGCATTTTTCAACAGCGCCCGGGCGATGGCAACGCGCTGGCGCTGTCCGCCTGACAAACGGAATCCTTGCTCGCCCAAGATTGTGGCATATCCATCCTGCAGGTTTTCGATAAAACCATGTGCCAGGGCCGCCCGTGCCGCCTCTTCAACGGTGGCATCCGAAACGGAAGGCTGGCCGTAGGCAATGTTGTTCCGCACCGTATCGTTGAACAGAATCGTCTCCTGGCTGACCATGCCGATCTGGCCGCGCAAGTCGGCTAGCCGGATCTCTCGGATATCGACGCCGTCGATGCAGACGCCTCCCCCCGTGGGATCGTAAAACCTTGGAATCAGATTGGCGATGGTCGTTTTCCCGGCGCCGGAGCTACCAACCAGTGCCACCGCGGATCCCGCCGGAATCTCGAAGTCGACATCGTGGAGCACATCTTGCTGGACTCCCTCGAGGTCGCGATAGGCGAAACGAACCCTCTCGAAGGAGATCCCCCGAACGATACCGGGCATCGGCAATCCCTGCTGGCAGTCGGCCGGCAGAAAGGGAACCTCTGCCGCCGTCGCTCCGGAGGGCGGCAACGCGATCTCGTATCCCGGCTCAGCCGGCGTATCGAGGATCTCGAACAGCCTGTCAGCGGCGGCCGCCGCCATCTGCAGTCGGGCGTTGACCGAGGACAGCCGCCTCAACGGTGCGTAGGTCGCGAAGGCCGCGATCAAAAAGGAAGCGAAGTCGCCGATGGTCAACCCGCCGGTGGTGATCTGCAGGGCGCCGTAAATCAACACCGCAGCGCCGCCCAGGGCACCGATGAACTCCATTAGCGGAGAACCGATGCTGTCGAGCCGATGAGCCCTCAGAGCGTGCCGGAAGAGACGTTCGGCAGCACGACGAAACTTCTCTGCCTCGAAACCCTCCATGCAAAACGCCTTGACGATGCGAATGCCCGTCAGCGCCTCTTGCAACAACGACGAGATATCGCCGAGACCCTCTTGCGCCTCGCGGCTGGCCCGTCGCAGCTTTCGGCTCATGCGGGTGATGATGCTGATCACCACCGGCGCCACCGTCAGGGTCAACAGCGACAGAAACCAGTCGATATAGAACATGTAGGCAACCAAACCGACCAGCGTGAGGGCCTCGCGCATGAGATCAACCAAGACCCGGCTGAGCGCTTCTTGCACTGCAAGCACGTCGCTGGTCACGCGGGACATCAACCCGCCGGTGCTGTGGCGGGCGAGAAAATCGATGGGCAAAAGCTGAAGATGCCGGAAGAGGCCGACGCGCAGGTCACGGACGACGGCAAACCCCACCGCTCCCATCAGATAGGTCGACAGGAAGCGGGCGATGCCGAGCACCAAGTAGGTGAGGACGAAGACACCGGCGAGTCGCAAAAGAAACGCGCGGCTCACATTGGCCTGCAACGCCTCATCGAATATCGGCTTGAAGAGTGCGGCGATGGTGACGCTAGCAGCAGCCACCACCATCATGGCGCCGATCGCCGCCGTCATGCGCGACGCGTAGGGTCGCAAGTAGCGGAGCAATCGGTAGAGGTTGGTCATGCCACTGGAGTGGCGACGCCTGCCGCGGAGGGAGCCCGCCAGTGGGAGCCGCTCGCCAAGCTCAGTACCGCCTGAGCCGCACGCCGGGAAGCGCCAGGCCTGCCCAATCTCTGGCGCACCTCAGCGAGAGCCGTGTGAACGTCGCGACGGCGTGCATCGTCCTCCAGCAGCATCCTGAGCTCGTGGGCAAGGCGTGGGCCCGTGACCGCGCCCTGGACCAGCTCGGGTACGGCTCGCCGTCCTGCGATCAAGTTGACAAGCGCGATATCACGCACATGCACCAGCGATTTCGCCAGATTATAGGTAAGCCAGGATGTCCTGTAAACGACCACGGGCGGGGTGTCCGCGAGTGCCGCCTCGAGCGTCGCGGTGCCAGAGCAGACAGCTGCCACCGCGCTGTGCTGCAGGGTGGCGTAATGATCCCCAGCGACCAGGTGTACCCTCTCCCTCTCATCCACCGGCAGCTGGGCGAGACAACGAGCGTACACTTCTTTCTCCACCGAGCAAGAGACCGGTACAAGAAAAGCCAGGTCGGAGTCCCCCGAAAGCAAGCGGGCGGCAGAAAGCATGGCGGGGAATAGCCTCTCGATCTCGGCACGGCGGCTACCCGGCAGCAGCCCGACCCACGAGGCGGCCTCGGCAACTCCGTGCTTGGCCGCATACTGCGGCCGGCTAGAGTCGAACTGCACGACGTCGAGCAGCGGATGGCCGACGAAGGTCACCGGTACACCTGCCGAAGCGTAAATCTCCTCCTCGAAGGGAAGGATGACCAGCATCGAGTCCACCAGGCGGGCGATCTTGCTCACGCGGCCGGCCCGCCACGCCCAGATCTGCGGGCTGATGTAGTAGATGATCGGCACCCCCGGCAAGGCTCGCCGTAATCGCCGCGCCAGGGTCAGGTTGAAGTCGGGGTAGTCAACCAACACCACGGCATCGACACGGCGCTCCGCTGCTGCTGCCGTCAGCGTCGCCAGCGCCTGGCGCACGTCTCTGAGGTGACGTAACACCTCGGTGATGCCGACCACCGCCAGGTGTCGCATGTGGTAGAGGAGCTCGCACCCGGCGCCAGCCATGCGATCGCCGCCGACCCCGAAGCACTCGATCTGTGGCGCCATCTGCCGCAACGAACGAACCAGCGTGGCGCCATGCAGATCGCCCGAGGCCTCGCCGGTGATGACGAGGATGCTCAAGGCGTTGTCACGGCGATCTGTCGAGGGAACGGCGACGGCCGGGTCGGCTGCCGCCGGCCCGGCCGCTTGCCATTTCATTCGAAGTCCCTGGCCAGGCGAGGCAGTGCCCCACTTGTTGCGTCAAGCAGGTTACGGAGAAACACGCTCAACCTGCCGGAAGCTCAGCGCCTCCCCGGCACGCAGGGCGTCAGCCCGCTACCGGTTCGTGGGCGTCCTCGCGAACGTAGAAGCGCTCGTCAAGTTCCTCCATCTTCTTGACGATGCCTCCGTACTCGAGGTCACTGTACGGCAGCATGGCAGCACCGTAAAAGCCCTGTCGACGAATCTCCGTTGCCCTGCGGCTGACTTCATCCCGCACCCAATCCCAATAGGGATGGTCGAACGGATCCACCGCTTCTGTAAGACGCCCTTCCGAGACACAGAAGCCGTGACAGGCGACACAGGGAGGCCCATCGAAGTAGGAGATCGACGAGGAATGGCGCACCGGCATCATTGGCATCTGGTGTGAACCCCTCATCGATCCCGGCACGATCGGAGCTATGGAGTAGGGGGAGAGGATCTCGCCGGTGGCTGGAAAGACGTTCTGGCAGCGCACCAGCATCACCGGATCGTCTTTACCGGTGTACTTGCCGGCGATGTTGCGGAGGCGAGTCGTGGAAACCGCCGCTGCCTGGTCGCCGTGGGATCGTGAATGAATGCTCTCGATGACAAACCGCTCGCCGTCGCGCAGCAACGAGGCAATGTCGTAGAGGTCCTCGGGGGCGTTCAGCTCGATGATCCGATCGCCCTCGGTATTGGAGACATCCATGATCGTGAAGCGATACCCTTGGAACAGAGACGGTGATAACAACAGACCCGGGTTGTGCATGGGGTCTGCGAAAGCCAGATAAAGGGGCAGGTTGTAGGCGCCCGGGTCGGTCTTGTCGGCAGCGAAAAAGAGGAACGGCTCGTTCGGCCGCTCCTCGAACTCCATCTCCGCCACCGCCGGGCCCATGCCCTTGACGTTGCCGGAGAAGGCATCCTTCAGCAGATCCTGACCGGCGCCATAGAGACCCTGTTCCTTGGCCACCTTGGTGCCCTCGATGAAGGTATCCCAGGCGAACTTGTGGACCGCCTCGTCCCCTACGCCGTGGCCATGGGTCATCAGGATGGCGATATCGTCTCCCGTGTGGGAGACGAAAGAATCGATGATCAACCCCGATTTCAAGCCTTCATTTTCGACTCGCTGCGCTACCGTCGCCAGCAGTCTCTCGGAGGGCTGAACGTGGCCGGCGATGCTGCCGATATCGGCTTTGATGACGCTGATGGTGATCTTCATCGATCCAATCCTCCTCTACATCAGAGATCTCGGTTCAGGGGCTCGCCCGGAAGCAGCATAGTCTCCTGCCCGACCGTCAGCCTCCTGAAAATCACAGGGCGAAGAAAGCCTCTCGAAGTTCTACCCACGTCTATTTCAGAAAACCTACCCCCGCCGCAGCACCGGGAGTCAACGTAACATCGCCTCTCCAGGGGGTCAAACGACAGCCCAGCGGATGAGACCCGGGCGGCCCGAAACCGGTTATCGAGCGCTCGACGGCGGTAGACCTCGGACGGTGGAGATCTCCAGCTCATCCAAGACTGCGCAAGCGCGCTCGGAATTCTGGTAGGGCGGCAGGATGTGAGCACCAGCGACAACCTGCGGCAGCACCGCCAGTAGATCGCGGGCGATCCGGCATCCCTCGACCGCAGGATCGGCCACCTTGGCCAGCCTCTCGCGGACGGCCTCCGGGATCCGCATGCCCGGAACCTCGTTGTGAAGAAAGTCGGCGTGACGCGCGGAGCGCAGCGGCAACAGCCCGACGATCAAAGGCACACCGAAGCCCGACACCCGGTCCAGGAAGCCGTTCAACGCCTGCAGATCGAACTGCGGCGTCGTCACCAGCGCTGCTGCACCTGCCTCGACTTGCTCGCCGAGCCGCACCAACTCCCGGTCGAGGTCGTGAGCAGTCGGATTTGCCAGCGCCATGGGAAAGAAAGCCGTAGGCTCGCCGATCGGGTTTCCGGCCAGATCCAGCCCCCGGTTCATGCTGTCGAGGATCTTCATCAGTCCGACCCTGTCGACATCGTAGAGAGTCGTAGCAGTCGGGTAGTCACCGATATTGGCGGGGTCAGCCGGCGAGACCATGACATTGCGCAAGCCGAGCACGTGAGCGCCGAGCAGGTCGGACTGGATGCCGAGCACGTTGCGGTCACGGCTGGCGTAGACCAGCACGCTCTCCAGCTTCAGGTCTCTGTAGAGCCGGTAGGCCGCGACCACCGGGTGCACGCACAGCCTCGCTCGCACACTGTCGGAAAGGACCACCGCATCGACACCGGCGCTGCCAAAACGCTCCGCCTGACGCAGGGTGGCCTCGAGGTCGTGGCCGCGAGGCAGCGCGAGGTCGACGGTGATGGTGAATTCGTGTCCCAGGCGTCGAGCCAGTGAGGAGCGTTGAGCGACCGGCACCGGCTCCCGTTCCCGGGTCTCGGCCTCCACCACCTGCACCGACGCTCGAGCAGGCCGAAGCTCGACCTCGCCCAGGGCCCCCGCGATGGCCTTGGTATGCTCCGGAGTGGAGCCACAACATGCACCCACGATGCGGGCACCTGCCTGCACCAGCTTGACTCCGTAGTAGGCCATGTAGTCGGGCTCGGCAAAGTAGGAGATGTGGCCGTCGACCAACCTCGGCAAGCCGGCGGTGGGCTGCGCGATCAACGGAACGGTGGCTCGGACCGCCATACGCTCGATGATGTCGAGCATGCGCTGAGGTCCGACGGTGCAGTTGGCGCCGACCACCTGGGCTCCGCCAGCCTCCGCTCTAGCCACCACTTCGTGGGGCAGCTCGCCCATCAGCGTTCGGCCGTCCTCGGTGAACGTCTTCTGCACCACGATCGGCAGATCGCAGGCGGAACGTGCAGCCTCGAGGGCGGCGTCCATTTCCTCGAGGTCGGAGATGGTCTCGATCATGATCAGATCAGCCCCGCCCTCGGCGAGGGCTTCGATCTGCTGCCGGAAGATGTCGACGGCCTCCTCGTAGCTGAGCGGCCCGAGCGGCTGCAGCACCTTGCCCAGTGGACCGACTGAGCCGGCGATGTAACAACGCCCCTCGGCTGCCTGCCGGGCGATCCGACAGCCTTTGATGTTGAGCTGGCGGACGCGATCGTCGAGACCGAAACGCTCGAGCTGCAGGCGGTTGGCGGTATAGGTGTTGGACTCGAGGATGTCGGCGCCCGCTCCTGCATACCGTCGGTGGATCCTCTCTATCAGATCGGGAGCCTTCAGATTCTGCTCCGGGAAACAATGGCCGAAAGGGACACCCTGGCCGTAGAGATAGGTGCCCATGGCGCCGTCGCAGACGAGTATGCTGCGCTCCAGCTGTTCGAGAAAGGGAGGTGTTCGGCGCATGTCCTTGGAAACCGGGGTGCCGCCCGCAGCGCAGGGATTGTATCGCACCTGACCGAGGCCGGAACTGACCACGGGTGAGCGAAGTTCTCCTCGGGCCGGGCGAGGTGAGGGTTACCTACGACATGGTATGATCCTGCAGCCTCCACGACCGGCCCGCCGGTCCTTTTCGCCGATGCGAATCTGTCTCGACTATCGACCCGCGCTGCGCGAGGGAACCGGCGTCGGCACCTACGTACTCCACCTCCTCGCCGCCCTGGCGAGAAATTATCCCGATGACGAGTACACCGCCTTTTCGTCATCCTGGAAGGATCGCCTGCGGGCTCCGGCAGACTCACCGAACGTGGTCGTCTCCGACTGGCCGTTGCCGGTCCGGGCGCTCGACTGGGGCTGGCACCGCTGGGGCTGGCCACCCGTAGAACGGCTGGTGGGCAAGCAGGACATCGCCCATTCGCCATCGCCTATGCTGCTTCCAGCCCGTACCGCTCGGCAAGTGGTCACTGTGCACGACTGCTATTTCCTGCACCATCCGGAAGATGTCTTCGGCCCGGTGCGACGGGACTACGTGCCCCTGGCCAGGAAGGCTGCCCTGCGCGCCGACGCTGTGCTGGTTCCCTCGGCAACCACAGCGGCCGAGGTCGAGGAGCTTCTGGCTGTGCCGGCGGACAAGATCCACGTCACCCCGCTCGGCGTCGACCCCCGCTTCCACCGCTGCGAGCGCTCGGAACCCGAGGAGGGCGCAGAACTTCGCGCTCGCTTCGATCTGCACGGCAGGTATCTGTTGTTCGTCGGTCGCCGGGAGCCTCGCAAGGACTTGGGTACGCTCCTGGCCGCGGTGGACGAGCTGGCTGCCCGGGGGGTACCGGTACAGCTGGCGATCGTCGGCCCGGAGGCACCCGGCTGGCAGAAGACCTGGTCCGACGCCAGCCCCCGCGCCCGCGATCGCTGCCGCCTGTTGCCCCACCTGCCGGCCGGCCGGCTCGCTCACCTGTACGCAGGCGCTGCGGCAGCGGTGATTCCGTCTCGTTGGGAGGGCTTCGGCCTGACCGCCCTGGAGGCAATGGCCGCCGGCACTCCGGTGATTGCCGCTCGCGTCGGCGCCCTACCTGAGGTGCTCTCCGATGCCCCCGTATGGGTACCGCCGGGCGATGCCCACAGCCTCGCCGAGGGCAGCCGCAGAATCCTCGAGGATCCTGCTTTTGCCGAGGAACACCGGCGGCGGGGCATGGCGCACGCCGGTCACTTTCGCTGGGAGAAAACCGCCGAGCTCACTCATTCTATTTATCGCCGCCTCCTCGACTGATGCGCATCGGCATCGATGCCCGCGAGCTCACCCTGCAGCCGACCGGCGTCGGCCGTCTCCTCGCCGGTGTTCTCGAGGAGTGGCCGGCCGACGATGAGCTGGTGCTCTACGCACGTACACCCGTGCCGTGGAGATACCTGACCCCGCCCCGGCAGGCGCGACTGCTGACGGGATCCTCCAGGCTACCGGGCAGCGTTTGGGAACAGAGCCTGTTTCCCCTGGCCCTGCGCCGGGACCGAGTCGACGCCCTCTTCTGCCCTGCCTACAGCATGCCACTGGCCCTTCCCTGCGCCGCGGTGGTGGGGCTGCACGACTGCGCCAGCGAGGCCACCCCGTGGGAGTTTGGCTGGCGGCAACGCCTGCGGCGCCGGTGGACAGGCCGCATCGCCGCGGTGCGGGCACGCTACATTCTGGTGGGCTCCCGTTTTGCCGCCGATCAGGTGAGAATCTGGTACGGTGTGCGCCGCTCACGGATCGCCGTAGCTCCCTACGGCATCTCCTCCCGCTTCGGCCCCGTGCCGGCGCAGCGGATCCAGGAGATACGGGATCGTTACAAACTCGCTCGGCGCACAGTGCTGTTCGTCGGCTCGCCGCTCAAGCGCCGCAACCTCGAAGGCCTGATCGAGGTCGTCGCTGCCCTCGGGCGCAGCCGACAGGACCTTTCGCTGTGCATTGCCGGCCCGCGGCAGCTGGCCTCGGAACGGCTACGACGCCGGGCGGCCGCCTGTGGCCTGGGATCACGATTGCGCTGGCTCGGCTACATCGACGATGATGACCTGCCGGCTCTCTACGCCGCTGCCACCGTGGCCGCCTATCCGTCCAGCTATGAGGGCTTCGGCCTCCCCGTGCTCGAAGCTCTCGCCTGCGGCACTCCGGTGGTGACCTCCACCGCCGGCTCGCTCGGGGAGATCTTCAAAGACCGTGCCTGGTTGGTGCCGCCCGCGGATCGCGGTGCCTGGAGCTACGCCCTGGCGACCCTGCTCGACAACCCCGAGGCACGGGCTGAGTCGATCGCCGGCGCTCAGAGCTGGGCTTGTACGCGGACCTGGGCGGCAGCCGCCCGCCTGCTGCGTCAGTTGTTGCAATCGGCAACCGAGAGCCGCCCATGGTGAGCGGATCAGCGGCACCTCCCACGCCGCCCGCCGAGCGAGGCAACGGCGCGGCGGAGGTCGATATCATCGTCGTCAGCTATAACCAACGGCAACGGCTGTTGGACTGCTGTCGCTCCGCGCTTGCCGGCAACCTACCGGTACAGCTGATCGTCGTCGACAACGCCTCGACAGACGGTAGCGCCGGAGCCGTCCGCCACAGCTATCCCGCTGCGCTGACATTACCGATGAGCTCCAACCTCGGCTTCGCAGCAGCCGTCAACCGCGGCGTGCGGGCAGGCCGGGCGCCGCAGATCCTGCTGCTGAACAACGACGCGGTCCTACACCCGGAGGCGTTGCCGCGGCTTGCAGAGGCCCTCGAGGAGGAACGGGTGGCGGCCGCCGGGCCCCGGCTCATCGGGGTCGGCGGACAGGTCGAGCTGTCCCTCGGGCGCACCCTCGGACCCTTCAATGAGGCGGCCTTCCGGCTATTGGAATGGCTATACAGAGAGGGGACCGGACCGCTGGCCGGCTGCGTGAATCGATACTACCGGCAGCCACACAGGACCCGTTCCCTCTCCGCCGCGTGCATGTTGCTGAAGAGGGCTGCCGTGGAAGAGATCGGCGGCTTTGACGAGCGCTTTTTTCTCTACGCCGAAGATGTCGACCTCTGTCGCCGGCTGCGCCAGCGCGGCTGGTGCCTCCGTTACGTTCCGGCAGCGCTCGTCGAACATCGTCGTGGAGCCAGTGCAGCCACCGAACGGCAGCGGGTCGCCCGAGTTTACCGCCAGAGCCAGCTGGCCTTCTATCGCAAGCACCATGGAGCGTTGGCGGCACACTTGCTGCGATTTTACCTGGTCCTCCGCTTTGCCTGCCGCTCTCTCCTCAGCCGTGGTGAGGGACGTCGACTGGCGATCACCATGCTACGGTGGACCTTGCGCGACGCCGGCAAGCCCGGACACCTTTCCGAGTGATGGGCACGGGCCTCGCCGACGCCAGCAGAGAGCCAACGGAAACCGTTTCGCCATGCACATCGTGATCGACGCTCGCAAGCTCGGCGACTTCGGGATCGGCTCTTACATCCAGGGGCTCGGTGCTGCGTGCTCCCAGCTCGCACCCGAGCACACCTTCACCTTCCTGGGCCCCGCCGCCGCTCAGAGCCTCCCGCGGCCACTGCGGGGTGCCAACGTTCGCTGGCGGCAGAATCGTTCCAAAAACTACAGTCTGACGGAGCTGGTGAGCATATCCAGGCAGGTGAGGCGAATCGGAGCTGACGTTTTTCACGCACCCCATTATATCTTCCCGCTAATGCTGCCCTGTCCTGGCGTTGTCACCATCCACGATTGCATTCACCTGCGTTTCCCCGAGCAGCTGCCGAATCGAGCCGCGCTGTTCTATGCCCGGTACATGCTGCGGCGGGCCGTACGGCAGGCGAGCTGTGTGATCACTGGCTCCGAGGCAACGAGATCGGATCTGGTGGAGCTCGTCGGCGCCGATCCCGCCAAGATCGAGGCCATCTCCTACGGCTGCGACCCGATCTTCTTCCAGACAATCGGCTCTGATGTGCTGGCGGCGACGCGGTCGGAGATGCGGGTCGAGGCCCCCTTCCTTCTTTATGCCGGCAACGTCAAGCCACACAAGAACCTCGACCGTTTGCTGAGGGCTTTCGCACAACTGGCCCCTGACTACCCCGACCTGCACCTCCTGCTGGTGGGCGGCGATCTCGACGGTCACCCATCGTTGCAGCGCACATACCAACAGCTCGGGCTCGAACAACGCATCCGCTTTCTCGGTCGCCTGCCGAGGACCCGCCTGCACGCTCTCTACCAGCTCGCCGACGTTTTCGTCTTCCCATCGTTATACGAGGGGTTCGGCTTACCACCGCTCGAGGCGATGGCTTCTGGTACGCCGGTGGTGGCGGCGCGGAGCAGCTCGCTACCGGAGATCATCGGCGACGCCGGTGTGCTCGTGGACCCCTATGAGATCGACGCCATCGCCGCGGGCATCCGCCGTCTGCTCGACGACGCCGAGCTGCGACGAACCCTCGCCGCCGGCGGCCGGCAGCGGGCCCAGCGATTCAGCTGGCGGCGGGCGGGGCGCAAGGTCCTGCAGATCTACTCGCGGGTGGCAGGGTGATGGTGCCGACACCGATCGGCAGGGCGCGTGTCGCCCTGGTCCACGACTGGCTCACCGGCATGCGCGGTGGCGAGCGGGTTCTGGAGGCCATCGCCGGGCTCTTTCCCCGTGCCCACATTTACAGCCTTCTGCACGTGCCGGGATCGGTCAGTGCCGAGCTGGAGGCCCATCCGATCCATACCTCCTTTGTCCAGCACTTGCCGGCCAGCGGGTGGGCCTACCGCTGGTATCTGCCGCTGTTCCCGTGGGCCGTCGAACAGCTCGACTTGCGTGGCTACCATCTCGTCATCTCCAGCAGCCACTGTGCCGCGAAGGCAGCACTTGCTTCTCCGCAAGCGGTACACGTCTGCTACTGCCACACGCCGATGCGCTACGCCTGGGACCAGTTCGATGCCTATTTCTCTCCCTCGCGCGTGGGCAAGCTGCGCCACCTGGCGATCCGCGCGACGATCTCCTGGTTGCGGCGCTGGGACCGGGGCACGGCCCCCCGGGTCGACGCTTTCGCCGCCAACTCGGCCTGGGTGGCGCAGCGTATCGCCCGCTACTACCGGCGACCGGCGACCGTCATTCCGCCGCCCGTCGATACCGACTTTTTCGTGCCGGCCGGCGATGGCTTGGTAGATGACTACTACCTGGTGGTGTCAGCGCTTTCGCCCTACAAGCGCCTCGAGGTGGCCATCGAGGCCTGCAACCATTTGCAACGGCCCCTGGTGATCGTCGGTAGCGGTCCTGATGCGGAGCGGTTGGCCGGCGCCGCCGGCCCCACGGTCGAGATGCGGGGTCGGGTCGACGACCGCCAGCTCCGCCACCTCTACCAGCGCTGCCGGGCGCTGATCCTGCCCGCCGTAGAGGATGCCGGCATCGTGCCTCTGGAGGCCATGGCCTGCGGCCGGCCGGCCTTGGTGCTGGCTGAGGGAGGGGCGTCCGAGGCCGTCATCGACGGGGTAACCGGGTTGCACATCGGAGCCTGCGAGCCGGCGGCAGTGGCCGAGGCCATTGACAGAGCCGAGGAGGTCTCCTTCAATAGCAACAAGATTCGTGACCATGCCCTCCGGTATGGCACCGAGGTCTTCGCCCGCCGCTTTGCCACCTTCGTCGCCCGCGTTGTCTGCGCGCAGCGGCGCGCTCGTCTCTGAGGGCGGGCGCCAGGAGCGTCTCTTGATCATGGCCAGAGTACTTGCGACGGCAGGCAAGGAGCGAACCGTTTGATCCGCCGCATGCGCGTCATCCAAACTCTTACGGTGGTCTGCTCCGACTTCATCGCCACGGTCAGTGCATTCCTGCTAGCCTACTGGTTGCGCTTCGTCGTCGAGGTGACCCCTCCGAAGGAACTGCTGGGAACTGTGCCTGGGCTGCGCAGCTATCTCATCCTGCTACCTCCTATTCTGGTGCTTTGGCCGCTGGTGTTCGCAGCCTTCGGCTTGTATCGATTGCGGCGCACCACGGCACGGGCGGAGGAGTATATCCAGGTGGCCATCGCCCTGACTCTGGCCATGGCCCTGTTCGCCGCCGGCGCCTTCATGTATAAGCCCGTACAGTTGGTACCTATCGACGGCACCGAGATTCCGGTGCCTACCTTTCCCTTCTCCCGGCTCATGCTGGGTATGTTCTATCTGCTGGATATGCTGCTGGTGGTCGCCGGCCGCAGCACGATTCACGCCGTCCTCGACCGTGTGCGGCGCTCCGGGCGCAACCTCAAGCGCGTGCTTATCGCCGGCACCGGGACGTTGGCCCGAACGGTGGTTGACAAGATACGGCTTCACCAGGAGTTCGGCTACCGGCTCGTCGGCATGCTCAGCGAGGAACCGGGTGCCGAGTCCTACCGTGGCGTGCCGGTCGCCGGGTTGCTCCACGAGGCCAGCTCTGTCATCCGCGCGGAGAGTGCGGATCAGCTCTACATAGCTTTACCGCTATCAGCTCATCAGGAGATCTTGCAGTTGCTGCACGATGTCAGCAACGAGATCGTCGAGGTCAAGGTGGTGCCCGACCTGCTGCAGTACATTACCCTGAGGGCCGGCGTTGAGGACCTCGATGGCGTACCTATCGTCAACCTTTCGGCAACCCCACTGCGGGGGGTGGGTAGCTTCCTCAAGCGCGCCGTGGACATTCTTGCAGCAACCAGCTGCTTGCTGTTCTTTTCACCGTTGTTCCCGCTCATCGCCCTGGTTGTACTCCTCTCCTCCCGCGGCCCTGTCCTGTACCGCCAGGAGCGCATGGGGCTGGACGGGCGCAGCTTCAAGCTATTGAAGTTCCGCTCCATGCGGGTCGACGCCGAGAGCGGCACGGGACCGATCTGGGCGGCGGAGCACGACCCTCGGGTGACGCCGGTCGGTCGGTTTCTGCGCAAGTACAGCCTCGATGAGCTGCCGCAATTTTGGAACGTGCTCCGGGGAGATATGAGCATGGTCGGCCCGCGCCCCGAGCGCCCCCACTTCGTGCAGGAGTTCCGCAACAGGATCCCCCATTACATGCTTCGTCACCGGGTACGGGCTGGACTCACTGGCTGGGCCCAGGTAAACGGCTGGCGTGGCAACACCTCGCTCGAGAAACGGATCGAATACGACCTCTACTACATCGAGCATTGGTCCTTGACCCTGGACTTGAAGATTCTCTGGATGACTCTCGCCACCGGGCTCTCCCACGAGCACGCCTACTGATGGGCGATCGACGGTGCGTACTGATCACCGGTGGTGCAGGGTTCATCGGCTCGCACTTGACCCACTACCTTCTCGAGAATGACTTTCGCGTCATCGTCATGGACAACCTGTTGACCGGCGACCTGAGCAACATCAGCCGCTTCGCCAACCGCGATTTTCTTTTCATCGAGCACGATGTCACCCAGTATCTGATCGTCGGCGAGCCGCTGGACTTCATCCTTCACTTTGCTTCTCCCGCCTCTCCTACCGACTACCTACAGCACCCGATCCACACGCTCAAGGTCGGAGCCCTGGGCACCCACAAAGCCCTGGGTCTGGCGAAGCGCCATGGTGCCACCCTGGTGCTCGCCTCTACCTCGGAGGTCTACGGTGACCCGCAAGTCAATCCGCAGCCCGAGAGCTACTGGGGCAACGTCAACCCCATCGGGCCACGCGGCGTTTACGACGAAGCCAAACGCTTCGCCGAGGCAATGACCATGGCCTATCATCGATCGCATGGACTGTCGACGCGAATCGCGCGCATCTTCAATACCTACGGCCCGCGGATGCGTCTCGAGGATGGTCGTGCGATTCCCAACTTCATTACCCAGGCTCTGCGGAGCGAGCCGCTGACCATCTACGGCAATGGCTCGCAGACTCGTTCTTTCTGTTACATCGACGACCTGGTGCGAGGCATCGGTGCACTGATGCAATCGAACCAGTCCGAGCCCGTCAATCTCGGCAATCCGGAGGAGATCTCCATCCGTGAGCTGGCCGAGACGGTGCTCGAGCTGGCCGAAAGCAGCAGTGCTATCGAGGAGTGCCCGTTACCAGTCGATGACCCGCAGGTACGCTGCCCCGACATCGGCCGCGCCAGGCGTCATCTCGACTGGTCACCACAGGTGAGCCTGCGCGAGGGCCTGGCGCCAACGATCGCCTGGTTCCGGCAGCAGGTGGGCTAAGCCGATGCTAGTTATCTGATGGCCGCCTCTAGCTCGGCCGGCTCCACCGGGATGCCGCTACCGCTGGGACCGGTGGCCATCTGGCCGAGGGCGGAAGGCAGGGCACAGCGCAGCTGACCGGCGCGGACCTTCTTGTCGCGATGGGCAGCATCGATCACCTCCCCGACGGCGCAGCCAGCCGGCAAGCGGGTCGGCAGGCCGGCACGCCGGCAGAGCTCTTCGATCCGCACCGGCAGATCCGCAGCAGCACCGACCAGCCACTGCGCCAGCCGGGCCTCGGCGACCATGCCGATGGCCACCGCCTCGCCATGCCGCAGCCCGTACCCGAGCACCGTCTCGATAGCGTGGGCTACGGTGTGACCGAAGTTGAGCACCTGGCGAAGATCAGATTCGGTCTCGTCGGCCTCGACCACACTGGCCTTCAGCCTACAGCAACGCACGACCAGTGCCTCGAGCTGCGGCTGGGAACGCTCGAGGCAGACTTCCACCAGACCCTCCTCGAGCTCGGTGAAGAGAGCGGCGTCGAGAATGACCCCGTACTTGATCACCTCGGCCAGGCCGGCGCTCATCTCCCCCTCCGGCAGCGAGTCGAGGGTGGAAACATCGACGAGAACCCGGCGCGGCTGGTGAATGGCCCCCACCAGGTTCTTGCCCTGTGATGTATCGATTCCCGTCTTGCCACCAATGCTACTGTCAACCATGGCCAGCAGCGTCGTCGGCACTTGAACGTAGGCGATGCCACGAAACAGCGTCGCCGCCACATAGCCGGCCAGGTCGCCGGCCACGCCACCGCCGACACCGACGATCCAGCTATCCCTACGGCACCCCTTGCCAATCAGCGAATCCTGCAACTGCGCGACCGTGTCGCGACTCTTGGCCGCTTCGCCGGCCGGAAAGTCGAAGCAATCGACCGTTGCTCCGGCGGCGCGCAGAGCATGAGCGAGAGGGTAGGCATACAGGGGCGCCACCATGTCGTCGCTGATGATCGCCCACCGTGGCGGGGCCGCGAACTCCAACAGATCCTCGGCGATGGCATGCGGCAGTGTCACACCGATGCCAATCTTGTAGCAGCGCGCACCGCCGCCGGGCAGCACCACATCGACCGTCTTCATGGACTCAACCGCTCTCGTACCCCGGCGCCATGAGCGATATCTTGCGGCTGCAGTGCCCCGGTGGCCAGACCGAGGGTCGCCTCGACCAAGGACTGATTCGCATCCACCGCCGCAACCGGGCAACTGCTGAGGTCGAGCCCGAGAGGTACCTCCGTGCATCCCAGCAGCAGCGCCTCCGCGCCGAGCTCGACGAGGTGAACGGCAGCGTTGACAAGACGACCGTCGGTGCCCTGGCCACCACCCTTGACGGCACGAATCGCTTCCATCACCTGCTTTTGTATTTTCGGCTCCGGCTTCAACACGGCGTAGCCCGCGCGACGTAAGGGCTCATCGTACAAACCCAGCCGCACCGTGCCACTGGCGGCCAGCAGGCCGACAAGCCCCGCTCCCGGTCGTTGCTTCTCGACAGCGGCCACGGCGATGGCAATCATGTCCAGCACGGGGATCGCCACCGCCGCACGGATTACCTGCAAATAGGCGTGTGCCGAGTTGCAGGGAATGGCGATGAGATCGGCGCCAGCGCTCTCCAGAACGCGGGCCGCCGCTGCCAGCGCCGAGCTGGGATCGGGCCCCTCACCCAGCAGGTGGGCCGTGCGGTCGGGGATCTGGGTGGCGGAAAAGAGGATGCACGGCGGATGATCTTGGTCCCGCTGCGCACCGTGGGTCATGACCAGCCGCTGATAGAAATCCGCCGCGGCCGCCGGGCCCATACCCCCGAGAACACCGATGGTGAGCATCGACAGAGGCCGGCTAGGCCCCGACGGTCGCCGGCTCTTCGGCTTCCCTGGGAACCCACCGCAGGATCGGCCGGCGGGCCGCCCGCGCCTCGTCCAGGCGACCGATGGAAGTGCTGTGGGGAGCTTGTCGTACCCGCTCGGGGTCGGTCTCGGCCTCCTCGGCGATGGCGATCATCGCCTCGGCGAAGGCATCGAGCTCATCGCGGCTGGCACTTTCAGTCGGTTCGATCATCAGCGCTCCGTGCACGACCAGCGGGAAATAGACCGTCGGCGGGTGATAACCATAGTCCATCAGTCGCTTGCAAATATCCATGGCGGTGACGTCACACCGATTCTGTAAGCGGTCGGAAAAGACCACTTCGTGCATGCAGGGCTGTGGGTAAGGCAGATGATAGTGATCCGCCAGGCGAACCCGCAGATAGTTGGCGTTGAGGACCGCATCCTCCGCCACTTGCCGCAAGCCATCGGCTCCCAGCGCCCGGATGTAGGCATAGGCACGCACCAGGATGGCGAAGTTACCCTGGAAGGCTTGCACCCGGCCGATGCTTTGCGGCCGCTCCCATTCCAGCCTCAGCCGCCCCGACGAGAGCTCACGCTCCACCGTGGGGCGGGGCAAGAACGGTGCCAAGTGATCGGCCACCGCCACCGGACCCGACCCCGGCCCGCCACCTCCGTGGGGGGTGGTGAAGGTCTTGTGCAGGTTGATATGGAAGACATCGACGCCGATATCACCAGGGCGTGTCTTGCCAAGGATGGCGTTGAGGTTAGCGCCATCGCAGTAAATCTGACCGCCACAGTCGTGGACGATCCTGGAGATCTCCTCCATCTGCTCTTCGAACAGGCCGAGGGTGTTGGGATTGGTCAGCATCAGGGCGGCGGTATTGCGGTCCGCAGTTGCTCGCAACGCGGCAACATCGATGGTGCCGTTGTTGTTGCTGGCGATCTGGACCGGTTCCAGTCCACAGAGGCTGGCGCTTGCGGGGTTGGTGCCGTGGGCGGAATCGGGGATCAACACTTTTTGGCGTTGCTCACCCATGTGCGCATGGTAGGCGGCAATCATCATGATGCCGGTCAGCTCCCCCTGGGCGCCGGCCGCCGGTTGCAGCGAGACCTTGGCCATGCCGGTGATACCGGCCAGGGCTCGTTCCAGCCGGCTCATCAGCTCCAACGCACCCTGCGACAGCTGGTCGGGCATCAAGGGATGGGCCTCGGCGAATCCTTGCAGGCGCGCCAGCCTCTCGTGCACTTTGGGGTTGTACTTCATGGTGCAGGAACCGAGGGGGAACAGCCCCGTCTCGACACCGAAGTTAGACTGCGAGAGGCGCGTGAAGTGGCGCACCACTTCCACCTCCGAGACCTCCGGAAAACCGACAAGATCGCGGCGCATCTGATCCCGACCCCAGCTGGCTTCAACATTCACCTCCGGCACATCGAGCTCCGGCAGCGCATAGCCGATCCGCCCCGGGCCACCGCGCTCAAAGATCAGAGGTTCGGACTTGAGCTGGCCCTGGGTGTCTATCCTACCCCTTCGCATCTCGCTCGAGCTCATGAGCACACCTCTGCCAAGGTCGCCGCCAGACGGTCGATGTCGGCACGTCGGTGCACCTCCGTGGCGCAGATCAGAAGCTGATCACGACGCTCGGGGTCGAAGCGCCCGAGAGCAACCCCCGGCACCACGCCGCGCTCGCCGCAGCGGCGTACCACCTGCTCGGCGTCCTCCGGCACGCGCACCACAAACTCGTTGAAATGGGGACCGCTATACACCGCCGGCAGCTTCGCATCGGTGACGACTTGTGTTCGTGCATAGCTCCCCTTGGCAACATTCGTCCTGGCGAGCTCTTGTAAGCCGGACCGGCCGAGGCTACAGAGGTAGATGCAGGTCGCCAGGGCGCAGAGAGCCGTATTCGTGCAGATATTCGAGGTCGCCTTCTCCCGCCGGATGTGCTGCTCGCGCGTGGCCAGCGTCAGCACGAAGCCGCGATGGCCATCCTCGTCGACGGTCTGGCCTGCCAGTCTTCCCGGCAAGCTACGCACTGCCTCCTGTCGGCAGGCCATGAAGCCCACCATCGGCCCGCCATAATTCAGCGCGTTGCCAAAGCTTTGCAGCTCACCGACGACGATGTCGGCACCCACCTCGCCGGCGGGCACCGCCAGCGCCCAGGCCAGCGGTTCGGCAGTGGCGACCACCAGCTTGGCCGGCGCCTCCTTCAGGTTTTCACCTGCCCGCCGCAGGTCCTCGATGATGCCGAAGAAATTAGGCTGCTGGAGCACCACGGCGACCACGTCATCATCGATCTCCGACAGCACGGTGCGCCCATCCGAGCCCACGGGCAACAGCTCGAAAGCGAGGTCCAGGTGGGTGGCATAGGTCATCGCCACCTCCCGGTAAGCCGGATGCAGCGCCTCCGACCACAACACACGGCCGCCTCGCTTGCGCAAGCGCCTGGCCATCAGCACGGCTTCGCCCACACCGCTACCACCGTCGTACATGGAGGCGTTGCAGACATCCATGGCGGTGAGCATGCAGATCAAGCTCTGAAACTCGAAGATCGACTGCAGCATCCCCTGGCTGATCTCGGGTTGGTAGGGCGTATAGGAGGTCATGAACTCCTGTCGCTGGATCAGCGCGTCGACATGGGCGGGTACGTAGTGCGGGTAGCAACCGGCACCGAGAAAACTCAATGCCCCGCCGGCGGGCCCATTTTGTGCCGCCAGATCCTGTAGATGCCGTACCAGGTCGAGCTCGGCTAGCGAATCCTCCACCGGCAGAGGCTCGCAAAACCGCAGGTTTTCCGGTATCGACGCAAAGAGGTCGTCGACGCTCTTGACGCCGATTCGATCGAGCATCCGGCGACGGTCGTCGGGCCCTTGGGAGAAATACTTGCCGCCGCCGCGGGCATCGTTGGTGCTCATCATTCGTCTCTGTCCATCTGTCATAGCGGAGAATCGTCGACGCCGGTCGCACTGGCTGCCGAAGCTGTCGCCTTGTCCTCTCGAGTGAAGATGCGCGCTCCTAGTTTCTCTCGCCTTCGGCCGCTTCCACGAACGCGCGGTACTGATCGGCGCTCATCAGGCTGTCGAGCTGGCCCCGGTCATCGAGGCGCAAGC
>JBHHYG010000010.1:0-31140 GCA_046757445.1 Acidobacteriota bacterium | reverse complement strand
CCGCGCCCCTTCCCGCGCCCTCGCGACTCAACCCGTTGAGAAATGCGGGCTAGGGAAGCGAAGAGTCGTCGGGGTGACCTTCCGCTCGGAGCTCGCTCGCGACCGGGGTGGCCGAAACGGCGCTCTTGGCGCCGCCATTTTCGTTGCCGAGCCTTTTCGACAAATAGGCATTGACCATGAAGCCGATGCCGATAAACAGCGGCACGGCGGCGACACCAACCGCCTCATCTCCGCCCACCATGACGAAGAACAGGGCCAGGCCGATGGAAAGGCTGGTCAGCAGCACGCCGGTGCGTAAGTCGTCGACGTAGGAATGGCGACGGGGTGTCTTCACCGGCATCGGCACTGGCTGGCCGTGTTCGATGGCCTTCAAGATCTCCCTGTGATGCAGACGGCGGTGCGCGTAACGGACGAGGATCAATACGATGGTGATGATCGCCATTATGCTGAGGAAAAGGACAAAGGCGACGGCATCGTTGTTTTGCACGGTTTTCTCTCCGCTTTCGAGGGACGCGGTCGGCGATTCCCGCGAATGGCCGACCATGGTTCCTTTAGCCGATGAGTGGTCCGAACGGCGCCAAAGGTTTCCAGATTTCGACGACCGGCCCTGGCACGCCCACAGCGGGAGGGCGATGAGAGATGCAGGCTAGCGGCCGGCGGCCACCCTGCGCGCTCGTCGTGAGGCCCACCATTTCATCAGCCTGCCAGCGAGGCCGGCCTCGTCCGACAGATAGCGTTGACTCATGTACAGATCAGCGGCGCGGCGGTCGGCCTGTGCCAGGGTGGGATAGACGTGGATCGCATTGGCCAGGTCCGGGAGGCTGAGGCCGTGGCGCATCGCCAGCACGTACTCGTGGATGAGCTCGCCGGCGGCGGGGCCCAGAATGTGGGCACCCAGGACCTTGCCCTTGGCGTCTGCCAGCACCTTCACCACGCCGTCTGTCTCGCCCTCACAGATGGCACGGTCGAGATCGGCGAAGGGAAAGCGGTACACCTTCACCGAGTCTCCATGCTGTTGCCTCGCCTCCTCTTCCGATAGGCCTACCCGGCCCAGCTCCGGATCGGTGAAGGTGGTCCAAGGAACGACCCCGTAGTCCATCTTTCGGGAGCCGGGAAAGAGCACGTTGCCTACCACCACCTTGGCCTCGGCCTCGGCGACGTGAGTGAAGAGATAACCGCCGATGACATCGCCGCAGGCGTAGATATTGGGTACCGCGGTGCGCAGCTTCTCGTCAACCACGATCCCCTGCCTGGAGACTTCCACGCCGATGCCCTCCAAGTTCAGATTTTCGACGTTGGGGCGGCGACCGACAGCGACGATGATGGCATCGGCAGGAATCTCATGCTTCCCTTCCGGTGAGAGAAGGTGCTCGCTCGGATCGTGCAGTTGATCGGGTCCGGTTTCGATAGTGACGATCTTGCGGCCGTTTTCCATTCGCACGCTGGTGGCGCGGGAATTGACGCGCACATCCAGTCCTTCACGGATGAGCAGGTCCCGCAGCCTGCAGGCCAGCTCGTGCTCGTCACGGTGCAGCACACAGCCGAGCGTCTCGATCAGCGTCACCCGGCTACCGAAGCGGTGAAATGACTGCGCCATCTCACAGCCGATGGGGCCGGCGCCGATGACCACGAGGCGCTCCGGCAGCTGCGATTGCTCCCACACCGTCTCGTTGGTCCAGTAGCCGGCCTCCTCGAGCCCTGGGATAGGCGGCACTGCCGGCCGCGATCCGGTGGAGATCAGGAAATAGCGGCTGGTCAGGGTGCGATCGCCGACGCGCAGGGTGTGCGGGTCGACAAACTCGGGAGCCTCGCCGACCAGGACGTCGGCGCCAAGGTCGCGGAAGCGCTCCGGATTATCGTGGTGCACGAGGATATGCTCGATGGCCCCGCGTACCCGCGCCATGACCTCTCCGAGGTCTGCCCGCCACGGCCCGCCGCCGTTGCCGCCGGCCGGCCCCAGCTCCGGCAGCCCGAAATCTCCGGCCTTTCGCCCGTAATGGGCTACTTTGGCGCACTTGATCAGCGTCTTGCTCGGTACACAGCCGTAATTGAGGCAATCGCCTCCGAGCCAGGGGTTCTTTTCCACCAGCGCAACGCGGGCGCCGAAGAGCGCTGGTCCTGCGGTGGCAACGAGGCCGCCGGAACCGCCGCCGATGACCACCAGGTCGTAATCCATGCGGGCCATATGGGTACTCCTTGCGATTGCTCGAGCTCGATCTGCTGAAGGAGTGATCTTGGGTGGAGAGATTGAAAGCCCTTTCAGAAGGCCTGTCAAAGCAAGCTTAGATGCCCGCCATGCACCAGCCAAGCAAAGCCTGCGGGCCGATCGTGACAGCGCTCACGTCAGCGTCGCGATAATTGGACGATCGGCTGGCCTCATCAGCGGCGGCTTGTTGGTCTGGGCCGCCACGGGGCGCTATAGTCGGAAGGTAATGAGTCCCATGAGCCGGCCGGCCTTCGTCCATCTACACAATCATTCCAACTTTTCGCTCCTCGACGGTGCCAGTCGTATCGATCAGCTGATCGCCCGCTGTGCGGCAACGAAGATGCGGGCCATCGCTATCACCGACCACGGCAATATGTTCGGCGCCCTGGGCTTCTACCGCCAGGCGCGGCAGCAAGGCCTCAAGCCGATTCTCGGCCTGGAAGCCTACCTGGCGCCTCGCTCCCGCCATGACAGGGGTAACGTGGAGCGCGCCCATGAAGGTAGTTTCCACCAACTCCTGCTGGCCCGAGACCAGACCGGTTACCGCAACCTCGTGAAGCTCGCCAGCATCGGTTACCTGGAGGGCTTCTACTATAAACCGCGGATCGACAAGCAGGCCTTGGCGGACCACAGCGAGGGCTTGATCGGCACCACGTCTTGTCTCTCGGGTGAGGTGCCACGGCACCTTCTGCAAGGCAATCCGAAGCGCGCCCGCCAGGCCCTGGGCGAGCTGGTGGATATTCTCGGCCAAGGGAACGTTTATGTGGAGTTGCAAGATCATGGCCTTCCACAACAGCGTCCCCTCAACGCCGAGCTGATCCAGCTAGGCAAGCAGTTCGACCTGCCCTTGGTTGCCACCAACGATTGCCACTACCTTCGCAAAGAGGACGCCGACGCTCACGACATCTTACTCTGCATCCAGACAGGCAAGGGCATTTCCGACCCCAATCGTCTCAGGTTTCCCAACCAGGAGTTTTATCTGAAAACGCCCGAGGAGATGCATCGCCTGTTTGCCGAGATCCCCGAAGCGCTCGCCACCACCGAGGCCATTGCCGATCGCTGCAATGTTGCGCTCAACCTCGAGGAGTCCCATCTGCCCCAGTTTCCGGTGCCGGATGGCTACACGCTCAACGATTACTTCGAGAAGATCGTCCACGAGGGCTTCGACCGGCGCATGCAGGCCTTGTGCAAGGGCAACGATGCCCCACCGGTCGGCGGATGGAAGGCCAGGCACCCACTGGAGGAGTACGAATCCCGACTGCAGCACGAGCTATCGATCATTTCCTCGATGGGCTTCGCCGGTTATTTCCTCATCGTCTGGGATTTCATTCGCTACGCAAAGGAGTGTGGTATTCCAGTGGGCCCGGGTCGTGGTAGCGCTGCCGGCAGCCTGGTTGCCTATTCGCTCGGCATCACCGACGTCAATCCCCTCGAATACAAGCTGGTCTTTGAGCGCTTCCTCAATCCGGAACGCATCAGCCTCCCGGATATCGATATCGACTTTTGCATGCGGCGTCGCGGCGAGGTGATCGAGTATGTGGCCAACAAGTACGGGCGCGAAAAGGTCGCTCACATCATCACCTTCGGGACCATGGCTGCGAAGGCAGCGATCCGGGACGTCGGCCGTGCCCTGGAGATGCCCTATGGCGACGTCGACCGCATCGCTCGGATGATCCCCAACGATCTCAACGCCACCATCGACAGTGCCGTGAAAACTGTGCCCTCGCTGCAAGAAGCGGTGAGGAAAGATTCACGGGTGGCCGATTTGGTGAAGCTGGCTCGGCAGCTGGAAGGGCAGGTGCGGCACGCTTCTACCCACGCCGCCGGGGTGGTCATCGCTGATGAGCCGCTCACCGACTACGTTCCTCTCTACAAGCCGCCCTCGGGCCAGAGCTCGAGCCAGGAACATTCCGTGGCCACGCAGTATCCGATGAATGATGTCGAGGCTATCGGGTTGCTGAAGATGGACTTTCTCGGCCTCCGAACACTGACCTTGGTCTACGATACTCTGGAGTCCATTTCGCAAGCCGGTGACGAGCCGTTTACGACAGCTGATATTCCCCTCGATGACGAGCGCACCTTCGAGCTCTTTTCCCAGGGCTCTACCTCTGGGATCTTCCAGTTCGAGTCGACGGGCATGCGTGACGCCCTACGCAAGCTCAAACCCAGTCGCATCGAAGACCTCATCGCCATGAATGCCCTCTATCGCCCGGGGCCCATCGGCTCGGGGATGATCGATGAGTACATCCGGCGAAAGCAGGATCCTTCGATGGTGAAGTACCTGCTGCCCGAGCTCGAAGAAATCGAACGCGAAACCTATGGGGTGATCGTCTATCAGGAGCAGGTCATGCAGATCGCCTCGCAGCTGGCGGGGTTTTCGCTGGGTGAGGCTGACGTGCTGCGCAAGGCCATGGGCAAGAAGCAGCCGCAGGTGATGGCATCGATGGAACAGAAGTTCATCGATGGCTGCAAGGCCAGGAAGGTGCCGAAGAAAATGGCCAAGCAGATCTGGGACCAGGTGGTGGAGTTCGCAGGCTATGGCTTCAACAAGGCGCACTCGGCAGCGTACGCACTGCTCGCCTACCAGACAGCTTACCTGAAAGCCAACTTCCCGGTTCATTTCATGGCCGGGCTGTTGAGCTCCGAAAGGGACAACACCGACAAAGTCGTCCGCTACATCGCAGAGTGTAGAGAGATGGAAATCCCCGTGCTGCCCCCTGATGTCAATGAGAGCGACGTCAGCTTCACTGCCGTGGGAGGCTCGATCCGCTTCGGTCTGGCGGCGATCAAGGGCGTCGGCGAGGGGGCGGTTCTCGCCATCCTTCGGGCCAGGGAGGGTGCGGGTACCTTCAGCAGCCTTTATCAGTTCTGTGAGCAGGTCGATGTCTCCAAGGGGATCAACCGGCGAACCATCGAGAGCCTGATCAAAGCGGGCGCTCTCGACTCGCTGAGCAAGGGCAATGGTTCCATCGGCAGTGGGGGGACCGGGGCTGAGCGCGCCTGGCTGATGGCCAGCCTGGATCGGGCATTGGAGAGTGGACAGCGGCAGCAGCGCGACCGTGAAATTGGCCAGAGCGACTTGTTCGCCGGCCTTGCTACCCCGCGCACAGATGAGATCGGCACTGGAACGGGAGTCACCGTCGAGGCCTGGAATGAGCGGCAAGTGCTGGCGGCCGAGAAGGAAGCGTTGGGCTTTTACATCACCGGCCACCCACTGCAACGCTATGCCAAGCAACTGGCAGAGTTTGCCAGCGCCACAACCGCTGATCTTGCCCAAATCGATGTCGCAAAGGACGTGACGTTGGGCGCAATCATCATCGGTGTGCGGGACCTGAAGACCCGTCGAGGTGAGCGGATGGCGGTGCTGCAGCTAGAGGATCTCGAGGGCTTTGCAGAGGCCGTGGTATTCCCGGATGTCTATCGTGCTTGTTTTCGTCTGCTGCGGGAAGACGAGGCTGTGCTCCTCCACGGGCGCTCAGAGCCCAATGAGGATAGTGCCAGGATGATCGCCTCCCAGATCATGCCATTGGCATCCTCTTTGGACGGCAGGGCGAGCGAAGGGACGCGAACGGTCGAGATTTCGATGGCTCTGACCGGATTACCGGTCAATACGCCTGACCAGCTCCGGCAGCTTCTCGAGCGCCATCGTGGTGAAGTTCCGGTATCGCTACGATTGCAGCGTCCGGGGCCGGGGGGCTTTCATGCTCTGGTGGTGCCGAATCGTTATCTCTGGGTGCAACCATCTCCTCAGCTGGTCGCCGATCTGGAGATTCTGCTGGGCGAGGGTTGCGTCCGACTGCGGCGCTAGCCCGAACTTCTCATCGAGAAGTTCGGGCTAGCCTTTACTCCTCGTTGGCCACCGATGGTTGCCGGAGTGGGCCGGTGGTGAGGATGACCAGGCCGGCGCCCACCCAGGCAAGGTCGACGATACGCCGCACAAAGGCCACGGCCAGGCCGGCTGCGGAGCCCAGGCGCAGAAGATCGGCGGATGCAGCGACCCCTGCCTCGAAGAGGCCCAGTCGAGCCGGGATCAGCACCCCCATGACGTTGCCGAGCTTGGCGCCCACTTCGAAGACGATGCCGACGGACAACGCACGGCTGATCCCGAGCATGGAGAGGATCGACCGGGTCGCTGCGACCAGCGCCAGGTGCCCCAGCGTATGGAGCAAGATCATGCGGGCGAACGGCAGGCCGCGCAAGCGCACCAGTCCGGCACCCATGCGGCGCAGGGCATCCCGGGCCGCTGCTCGCCAGTCCGTCGCCGGCGGGGCCGTCAACACTCCGTCCGGGTCGAGGCGGCGGCGCTGGCCACTCCACAGCGTGGCCAGGGTCCATGAGGCTGCTGCCAGCGCCACCAGGCCGCCGCCGACGGCGGCCGTCCAAGCGGGAAGCGCCAGGGCCCATTGGCTGACCAGCAACGCTGCGCCGCTGAAGAGCACCCCGGCGATGCCGGAAGCCAGGGCATCGACGATTACCGAAGCGGCACCTGTGGACATGGGAACACCCTCGCGCAACAGCCACACCTTGCTGGTCTGTGAACCCAGCGCTCCGGTAAGCGATAGGTAACCCAAGGTCTCGGCGCCGAGTCTCGCACGCAGGATGTGCGAGTATGGCAAGGGGTGTCCGGTTGCCCGCACGGCAGCATGCCAGGAGAGACTCCGCAGGCAGTGCTGCAGGCCCACCAGTGCTATCGGCACGGTGAACGCCAGCCCCAGGTTGGTCAGGTACTGGCGGATGCTCGCCGTTCCCGCCCGTTGCACCAGCAGGGTAAGAACCGTGGCTCCGCCAGCAAGCAACAGCGTGCGCCGCACCGTCGAAGGCTTCATGCTCAGCAGTATGCCAGACTTCTCGCTGCCGCCACTCTAGTCCGCATTTCTCAACGGCGGTCGTTGCGAGGGGGCTTGTCCGCCACCGTAGCAGACTGCCGTTGAGATATGCGGGCTACAAGCTCAACGTTGACGTCCCGGCTCAGGAGGCTCTGGTCAGGGTCGAACTCCAGGGTCTCCGGGATTGACGGGCATGAGAGGCTGAATGGCGTGGTGCCGGGCTCGAGCCAGATGGTGTGCTCGAGAGGGGGCGCTCCACGGAGCCGTACGCGGAGCAGGGCCGGGCCTCGAATTCGCGCTCCGGTCTGCACAATCGTGCCGGCAAGCTCATAGGCGGGCACTTGCACCGTCGGCCGACGACGGACCCAATAGCGAATCTTGAAGCTGGGTACCGCGACCTCCTCGATCCAGGACGAGAAGAACCACTGTAGATCGCCGCCATAGCGCTCCTCCGCCAATCGGCGAAAATCAGCCGTGGTGGCGGTCCCGCCAGCGTAGGCGGAGCAGAATTCCCGCAACAGCTCCACAAAGCTATCTCGGCCGAGAATGGTGCGGAGCATGTGCAGGACGACCGCACTCTTATGATAGTTGAGAGAAAAGAGCGCGGCCTGCGAGCTCATGTCGAAGCCGGCGCTGAGCGGCTCCGGGTCGTCCACACTCAGCGCCAATCGTCGAGATCGACCCAACTCCTGCCGCATCATCGCTCGGCTGTACTGGCGTTCGAGGAACAGCAACGCGCAGTAAGTCGGTAGTCCCTCACGCAGCCAGTAGTCTGAACGCCCGGGGAAGACGACGATGAAGTTCCACCAGTTATGGGCTATCTCGTGGGCGAGGATCCGGTACGGAAACGGCGAGGTCGGGACCACGTCTGCCGAAGAAAGCAGCGTCAGGCCGGGCCACGTCAATCCCCGAAGACCAGCCGGCAATGGCAGCTCTACCAGGCTGTAGTCCGTCAATCGGTACTCCTCGATGGTCTTTCCGTAGAAGCGCAAGACGCTGGTGACATACTCGATGAAGACCTTGCCTTGCCCGGCGTTCTCAGGTGAAAAAAAGCCGTGACCGCGGAGATGGTCAGCGCGGTGCTCGACCAACTTGAAGCGACCGATCACCAGCGCGTGAAATGGGGACGGCCGAGATTGCTCCCACAGATAGCGGTTCTTAGGGCCCTCGCGGCTGATGGTGAGCCGTCCGGCCGAGACGGCCACCCACGGAGTCGGCAAGCTCACCGTGAGGCGTGCGGTGGTCGGCATGTATCGGGGGAACTCGGTGGCAGCGCCCGGATGGCTCAGATATGGATACCAGGGGTTGCGGGTGTAGAAGCTTCCCAGTTCCTCGAGAGGGGAGTTCAACTGCAAGGTGTAGCGGAATGTCCAGGTGGTTGCCGTCCCCGGGTCGAGGCGGGAAGTGCGGATCAGTACGGAGTTTGCGGTACGCTCGTAGGGAAGAAGCATGCCGCTGGCATCCGCCACCAGGTCGAGCTCGATCTCGGGCCTGAGCAGAAGGCGAGCTTCCTCGACGGGCCGGTGGGCTTGAAAGGTCAACGTTGCCCTGACGCGCAGGCGAGGCAGCCGCGGCCGAACCTCTACCTCCATGTCCAGGCTCAACGGTTGCAGCGGTTCTGGGACCAGGGCAGCGGTCGGCGACGCGCCCAGCGCGGCACTGTCGTCGGTCAGCGCTTCTGCTGCTGAGGGCGTTGATCCTGGAAGGGTAGCTATCAGCGACAGCCCGGCGAGGAGGCGGGCGATACATTTGTGCCCACTGTGTTGTCGATGTGACGAGATCATGGGACGGTTCCCACCTCTACCCAGGGCGGCCTTCCAGGTGGCATCGTGCCGGGCCTGAGGCGGGATGGCAAGGTTGGCGTGCTAACCTCTTGGTGCCATGGATCGAAAGGCTGAGGATTTCGAAAAGCCGATCATCGAGCTCGAGCAACAAATCCACGAGATCCGCCTGTACCCGGTGTCGGCGGAGCGGGATGCGAAACTGGCAAAGCTCGAGAAAAAGCTCGATCGCACGCGTCGCGACATCTACGCTCATCTCTCGCGCTGGCAGGTCACTCTCGTCGCCCGTCATCCACGTCGGCCCTACACACTCGATTACGTCCAGCGGCTGTTCAACGGCTTCATGGAACTGCACGGCGACCGGCGCTACGGCGACGACCCTGCAATCGTTGGAGGGTTTGCCGAATTCAACGGCAGGCCGGTCTGCGTGATCGGACAACAAAAGGGGCGGACGACTAAGGAGAAGCTTCATCGCAACTTCGGCATGCCTCATCCCGAAGGCTACCGCAAAGCCCAGCGCATGATGCAACTGGCTGAGAAGTGCTCGCGGCCCGTGCTCTCGTTTGTGGATACACCCGGCGCCTACCCGGGCGCAGGGGCGGAGTCTCGAGGGGTCGCAGAGGCGATTGCCACCAACCTCCGTACCATGGCTCGACTTCGAGTCCCTATTCTGGTCACCATCATCGGTGAGGGTGGCAGTGGTGGGGCCCTGGGAATCGGCATGGGTGACCGGGTCAATATGCTCCAGCACTCGATCTATTCCGTGATCTCGCCGGAGTCTTGCTCCTCGATCCTCTGGCGCGACCCGGACCACCCGGAAGAGGCGGCCGAAGCTCTGAAGCTGACCGCACCCGACCTGTTGGAGATGGGGCTGGTCGATGAGATCCTTCCGGAGCCGCCTGGAGGAGCTCACAAGGATCCCCAGACCATGGCACATGCCCTCGGTTCGGTTCTCGAGGAGCAACTCGATGAACTTCTGCCGATCGAGATCGAGAGCCTGTTAGAGGGGCGGTACGCGAAGTTCCGGGCCATGGGGGTTCTCGCCGGGTTGCCCGGAGCGGAGTAGACGGCGTCGGCGGTGGTCAACGAAAACGGCTGGCCGGGCGCCCAGCGGAAGTGGCTGGTCAGGGAATCGGATGCGGACACCGTCGCCAACCTCGAGGCCGAGCTCGGGCTTTTGCCTGCGACCGCCATGGTGCTGGCGGCGCGTGGCTTATGTTCAGCGGAAGCAGTGAAGGCTTTCCTCCATCCGACGCTCGACCGCCTGCATTCGCCGTTTTGCTTTCTCCAGATGGAAGCGGCGGTCGATCGTTTGTTGCGAGCGTTGAAGCAGGGCGATCGGATCGTCGTCCACGGCGACTACGACGTTGACGGCATCACGGGAACGGTGGTGCTGGTCACTGTCTTGCGGGCTTTAGGCGGTGACGTCACCTATCTGGTTCCGCACCGCATGCGTGACGGCTATGGCCTCCACCAGAGGGGCATCGAGGCCGCTCACCAGGCCGGGGCGCGGTTGGTGATCGCGGTGGATTGTGGCATCAATGCGCACGCCGCCGCGGAACGGGCGCGGGAGCTGGGCATCGAGTTGCTCATCGTCGATCATCACCAGCCCGGCCCACAGATGCCGCCTGCAACGGCGATTCTCAATCCCCGTCTCGAGGATGCCGGCTACCCGGAAGAGGATCTTGCCGCGGTTGCAGTGGCCTTCAAGCTGGCCCGAGGGCTGCTACAACGTCACCCCGCGGGATTCCGTGGAACATCGCTCCTGAAGCTGGTGGCCATCGGTACCGTCGCCGACCTGGTGCCCCTGTGTGGCGAGAACAGGGTCATCGCCCACTACGGCCTGGCAACGTTGCTCGAAGCAGCGAACCCGGGTTTGAGAGCGTTACTGGATCTCTCAGGTATACGAGCTGCACCGGTGTCCGCCGACGACATCGCCTTTCGCCTGGCCCCTCGAATCAACGCCGCCGGCCGCCTCGGTGACGCCGGCGAGGCGGTCGAGCTGTTCCTCACCACCGACCCGGGGCGTGCCCGCCGGCTGGCGCACCAACTGGAAAGTGCTAACTCACGCCGCCGTCGAGTCACCGACGAGGTCGCTCAGGCCGCGATGCGGCAAGTACCGGCCGACGCTGACCCCATCGCTGTCGTCGCCGGCGAGGGGTGGCACCGGGGTGTCATTGGTATCGTCGCATCACGTCTCGTAGAAGAGTGGGGTAGACCTGTCGTGGTCATCTCCATCGAGGGCGAGAAAGCCTACGGCTCGGCCCGCTCCCTTCCCGGGTTCAGCATCGTCAAGGCATTCGACGGCGTGGCCGATCTGCTTGAGGAATACGGTGGACACCACCAGGCGGCGGGCCTGCAGCTTGCCGCCTGCAAGGTCGACTCACTTCGTGAAGGACTGAAGCCCGTGGCGACCGAGTCCCTGGCGGAAGCCACGCGCCGTCGCTCCCGATTCATCTGTGACGCCGAGCTGTCCGCGGATCAACCCCTTGCAGGGCTGGCCTTGGAGCTCGAGCGGCTCTCCCCGTTCGGCGTGGGCAACCGCAAGCCACGCTTCCTCTACCGTGACCTGGAAATCAAGGAGGAGGTTACCGTGCTCAATGAGGCACATCTGAGGCTGCGGCTGGCCGCGGCCGGCGGGACAGTCGAGGCCATCGCTTGGCGCCAAGGGCATCTGGCGGCGCGGTTGCACGGTCAGCGCCGAATCGACGCGGTCGCCTCGCTGGAGATGCGACGCTGGGGTGGACGAATGCGGCCCCAGCTCGAGCTGCTGGCTTTTCGACCCACTTAGGATCATCTCCCGACCAACTCCACTTCGCCAGCAAGGTTTGCTCAGGCAGGATTCTGGTGCGCAGGCGCGGAGGCCCGACTTGACTGAGTTCATGCGGGTCGCTAAAGTTTTCTGCGAACTGGCCGCTCAGGCCAGCCGATTCCCTGTCGCCTGCGGCGCCTTCCTCCCGAGATGAGGATTTGTCGCTGTTCGAAGGTCCGAGATGATGAGCCGTGAAAGTCGTCCGGAGGGGTAGCGTGGGCACGAGGGTCACCTGTGTTCAACAACGAAACCGGATGGAGGCATGATCCGATGGTCAAGGTCAAGCCATTGGGCGATCGCATACTTGTGGAACGGCTAGAGGCTGAAGATGTACGGCGCAGCGGTATCATCATTCCCGACACCGCCAAGGAAAAGCCTCAAGAGGCCAAGGTTATCGCTGTCGGTTCTGGCCGGGTCAACGATGACGGTGAACGGGTACCGCTGGATGTGAAGAAGGGTGACCGTGTGCTGATCGCCAAGTACGGCGGCACCGAGGTCAAGCTCGACGGCACCGATCACCTCATACTGCGGGAGGACGACGTGCTGGCGGTGCTCCAGAGCTGAATGGCTTTTCCCTCACGGGCCGCCCGAGGCGATGCCCGGAGAGGTGAGCGCTAGACCCGAAGTTTTCAGAGACAGTTCTGGAGGCCAGACTACAGGCTTTCGAGAATTTCAGGAGGTAACAAGTCGATGGCAAAGCGGGTGCTGTACCACGAGGATGCCCGGCAGACGATACTCGAGGGCGTCAGCCAGCTGTCAAGGGCAGTAAAGGTGACCTTGGGGCCTCGCGGTCGGAATGTCGTCCTCGGTAAGAAATGGGGCAGCCCGGTCATTACCAAGGATGGGGTTACCGTCGCCAAGGAGATCGAGCTGCCGGACAAGTTGCATGATCTTGGCGCCAAGATGGTGCGCGAAGTGGCCAGCAAGACATCAGACGTGGCCGGGGATGGCACGACAACCGCGACCATTCTCGCTGAATCGATTTATCGCGAAGGTGTGAAGAACGTCGTTGCCGGGGCCAACCCGATGTCTCTGAAGCGTGGCATCGATGCCGCCGTCGGGGAGGTTGTGGGTCGCTTGAAGAGACTCTCCAAGAGCGTCAGGGGCAAGGAAGAGATTGAGCAGGTGGCGACGATCTCGGCCAACGGCGACACCGAAATCGGCGCGATGATCGCCGAGGCCATGGAGACCGTCGGCCGAGACGGCGTGATCACCGTGGAGGAAGCGCGCTCGACGGGCTCTTCCCTGGATGTGGTCGAGGGGATGCAATTCGATCGCGGGTATCTGTCGCCTTACTTCGTCACCGATCCCGAGCGTATGGAGTGCGAGCTCGAAGATCCATACATCCTCATTCACGAGAAGAAGATCTCGGCGCTCAACGACCTCTTGCCATTGCTCGAGCAAGTGGCACGCGCAGGTCGGCCGCTGGTGCTCATCGCCGAGGATGTCGAGGGCGAGGCCCTGGCTACCATGGTGGTGAACAAGATCCGGGGCACTCTCAAGGGTGCTGCGGTGAAGGCGCCCGGGTACGGTGACCGGCGCAAGGCGATGCTGCAGGATATCGCCGTGCTCACAGGCGGTAGCTGCATCACTGAGGATCTGGGCATCAAGCTCGAGAGTGTCAAGCTCGAGGATCTGGGTAAGGCCAAAAAGGTAGTCATCAACAAGGATGAAACGACTATCGTCGAGGGTGCTGGCAAGCCTGTCGACATCAAGGGTCGAATCCAGCAGATCAAGGTTCAGATCGAGGAGACTACTTCTGACTACGATCGCGAGAAGCTCGAGGAGCGCCTGGCAAAACTGGCCGGAGGAGTGGCAGTGATCAACGTCGGCGCGGCCACCGAGACCGAGATGAAGGAGAAGAAAGCCCGCGTCGAGGACGCCATGCACGCCACCCGTGCTGCCGTTGAGGAAGGCGTTGTGCCCGGTGGCGGGGTGGCCTACCTGCGGTCTCTCGATGAGATCGACAAGCTCGATTTGAATGGCGACGAGCAGGTCGGCGCCGCGATCGTCCGCCGGGCGCTCGAAGAGCCGCTGCGTTGCCTGTCGTCCAACGCCGGCCTGGAGGGCTCGGTGGTCGTTCAGAAGGTGCTGGGAAAGAAGGGCGCCTTCGGTCTCAACGTCGAGACCGGGGAGTACGAGGATCTGGTCAAGGCGGGCGTCATCGACCCGGCCAAGGTGTCGCGGGCAGCGCTGCAGAACGCGGCGTCCGTTGCCGGGCTGCTGCTGACCACCGAGGCGCTGGTGGCTGAAATCGAGGAAAAGAAGAAGGCTGTCGGTGGCAACGGGGCCGACATGCCTCCCGGCGGCGGTGGCTTCGGCGACTTCTGATTCTAGCCCGACCTTCCCAACAGCTCGTGGCCCTTACGCCCGCCCGCTTCACGACCCCTTGAGAACTTCGGGTTCTTCTCTCAGCGTTTCTGTACCGCCCAGGCGATGGCAATGCCCAACAGGTAGAGACCGAGCATAGGCACGGCTAATATCGTCTGCGTCGCCATGTCCGGCGTCGGGGTAACCACAGCGGCGATGGCGAAGATGATCAGCACCGCATAGCGGAAGCCCCGCCACATCGCTCCAGCCGAAAGGATGCCGAAGCGGGCGAGGAAGAAGACGACGATGGGCCACTCGAAGACCAGGGCGCACCCAAGCAGCGTGCGCAGCAGGAAGCTGAACATGCTGTTGACGGTGAGCACCTGGCGAAAGTTGGCACCCATGGTCAGGAAGAATCCGGCCATCACCGGGAACAACACCATGTAGCCGAAGGTGGCGCCGAGCAGGAAAAAGACCACCGATGCGATGATGACCGGCGATGCATAGCGCTTCTCGCGCCGGTAGAGACCAGGGGCGACGAACATCCAGGCCTGGGTGATCACCACCGGCGAGGCGACGAAGAGGCCGGCGACGGCAGAAACCTTGAGGTAGACGAGAAACGGCTCTGTGAGTGACAGGAAGGAAAGCTGATTTTGATCGGGCGGCAACAGGCGGGTTACCGGCCGTGAGAGAAAATCCAACAGCTGTCCCGAAACCGCCCAGGAAAACACTGCGCCCACGACCACCGCAACGATCGAGATGAAGAGCCTGTGACGTAGCTCGGTGAGGTGCTGCAGCAGGGACATCTCCGGCAGCAACTCGCGGCCCATTCCATCAGAGATTTCGGACGAGGGCATCGCAGGTGGAGAAGGTGAGGACCGGGGTGGGGCGCCCGGCAGGCTGGTCAGCTGTGCCTCTGCGAGTCGCTATCGTGCGGGCCTTTCTCGTCGATCGTCAGCTCCTCCTCCAGAGAGCGCTTCAGCTCGTTGGAAGCGCGCTTGAACTCTGACAGGCCTCGACCGATCGAGCGGCCCAGCTCCGGCAAGCGGCGAGGCCCGAATATGAGCAGAGCGATGAACAGGATGACGAGGAGCTCAGTGCCGCCGATGGAACCGAACATGTACCTATTCCTCTGCGCTTTCCGCCCCGGCCGATGCCGCCAGGCACCCGCGCGTGCACCAGCACAGTACCATGATACGTTCGCCGAGCCCGTCACAGCAATGCCGAGCGCCGATAATCCGCGGGGCGAGACGACGAAAATCAATCGTAGCGGTTGCCCTCGAACTGCCGCCTGAGCGCCGCCATATCGGCCTCCTGAGCGAGCAAGACCATCAGCAACAGACGCGCCTTGTTGCCAGGCAACAGGTCGGCGAAGATCACACCAGCGTCACGCAGGGTCGCAGCCCCGCCTTCGTAACCGTACATTGGCAGGGCACGGCCACGCGGGCAACGGGTGGCGATGACAACCGGCACCTTGGCCGCGGCTTCGACGACACCGCTGGCGAGCTCAGGTGGCAGGTTCCCGCGGCCGAGGCCCTCGATGACAAGACCCTTGGCGCCAGCGTCCAGACTCGCCCGTACGTGACAGCCATCGGCGCCCGGCACGGCGCGGATCAGGTCGACGCGGCAGTCGATGCGGTCGACCATGTTCCTCGGCCAAAGTGACGGTTCCGGGGCCGCGAAAAAGATCACCTGGCCACGATCCACCAACCCGATGGGTCCGGTCTGGGGGCTCGCGAAGGAGTCTAGCGACTCGGCGTGTACCTTGACCACCTGGGTGGCAGCATGGATGGCGTCGGCCATCACTACCATGGTTCCGCGCCCTGCGGCTTCGCGATTGGCAGCTACCTGACAGGCTGATAACAGATTAGCGGCGCCGTCCCAGCAGGGGTCCGAGGCCAGCTTCATCGCTCCGACCAGCACCGTCGGCACTGCCGGTGGCAACAGTCGATCCAGGAGGAAGGCGGTCTCCTCGATACTGTCGGTGCCATGGGTAACGACGACGCCGTCGATGCCGCCGCCAGCGGTAGTGTCGGCCACGCGAAGGGCCAGGGTAAGCACCCTCTCGGGGTTCATATGGGGCCCGGGGTAGCGACCGAAATCCTCGATGACGATGTCGGCGAATTCGGCTACCTGAGGGACGCGCGCCAGGATCTCCTGGCCGGACAATGTTGGCACCGGCATGCCCCTCTGTGGATCGAGCGTGCAGGAAATCGTGCCGCCGGTGAAGACCATCAGCAATGTCGGGCGACGGGCTCGGTCGGTCACGCTCCGGGGCCTCCTGTCAGCCGGTCGGCAGTGGGCTGTCCGCACCGACCACGTCGGTTCAAGGAGAGGCGGCCATCAGGCCGGTCCGATACTTGTAGGCACTTCCGGTGAGGAAGGCCACCACCGTGCCGTCGGCATCAAGACGACCCTGTGATAGCAGCAAAGGGATGGCGGCGATCGTGGCTGCCGCCTCGGGTGCGACATAAAACCCTTCCTCGGCTCCGAGCCGACGTGCATAATCCAAAATCTCGGCATCGCTTACGCTGATGGCGTCACCGTCCGACTGCCGCAATACCCGTAGGATCTCGCGGTCGGCAACGGCGCTCGGAACCCGTAGACCGCTGGCTATGGTCGCCGCATTCTGCCAGGGCTCGGCGGTTTCCGTCCCCTCCGCGAATGCTCGCACAATGGGTGCGCACCCCTCCGTCTGTACGGAGATCATGCGGGGACGCCGCGAGTCGATGCTGCCGAGCGCCTCGAGCTCGTCGAAGGCCTTCCACATCCCCAGCAGGCCTGTGCCCCCGCCGGTCGGATAGATGATGGCGTCGGGAAGCTGCCAGTCGAGCTGCTCTGCGAGCTCGATTCCCATCGTCTTCTTGCCTTCTACCCGGTAAGGCTCTTTCAGTGTGGCAACGGTAAAAAACCCCTCGCGTTCCGCATCAGCCGCCATTGCGGCGCCGGCATCGGTGATCAGGCCTGGCACCTTCACCACCTTGGCGCCGAGCCCACGGCACTCATCGACGAACTCCTGCGGCGCATCGGCCGGCATATAAACGGTGGCCTCGAGGCCGCCGCGAGCTGCGTAGGCTGCCAGCGCACCGCCGGCGTTGCCAGCGGTGGGAATGGCGACCGAACCGACGCCGAGCTCTAATGCCCGGCTGACCGCAACACAGAGACCACGGGCCTTGAACGAGCCGGTCGGGTTCAGCCCTTCGTCCTTCACCAGCAGGCGGCGCATGCCCAGCTCCTGGCTCGTTCGGGGGACCTCGAGCAGCGGGGTGCTGCCTTCACCGAGCGTCAGGCGGTTGGCCGGCTGACGCACCGGCAGAATCTCCGCGTAGCGCCAGACGCTGTGAGGCCGGCCCGCGAGCCCTTTGCCGCACCTCCAGCTGCTGGCCGCAGCCTCCAGGTCGTAGCCAGCGTAGAGGGGGCCTCCGCAGCTACATAGGCTTTGGAGCTTGTCGGTGTCGTAGTTCGCTCCGCAGCGGGTGCAGGCCAACTCAACGAGTGTCGATGCGAGCATGGCGCCCCTACTGTACCAGGGTGCCGGCACCCGTGTGGCCACCGTCGCGGAGGTGGCGAGATGCGTACGGGGCTTGCGGAGAGGCGACTCGCTGCGCTCGCCCTTGACGGGTAAAGCCTCTCCGCAAGCCCCGTACGCACCTCGCCCGGCGCGCGCCTTGTCCTCGCGGCCCTGGCGCCCGCTCGCGTCACGGCCCGTCGAGAAGTTCGGGCTAGCGACGTTGATCTGCGCAGGGCCTTTTGTTACCTTGAAAAGGTAATCTATGGGTGCTTCGCGAGAAAGTGGGCCCCGCGCCCGCTTTTTTCTTTGCATGCCGGCTATTGAAGAGTCGTGAAGTCGTCTCGGCGGGTGTGGGGGGGAGAAGGCAATGGCGCGGTCGATTCAGGAGCGAGCGGCAGAGTTAGCCGAGCGCATCGCTCGAAGGCAGGGGTGCGAGCTAGTGCACTGCGACTACCTCCAGGAAACAGGAGGCTGGCATCTGCGCGTCTTCATCTCCAGCGAAGATGCTGTAACCATGGAGGATTGCGTGGCCGTGAGCCGGCAGTTGTCCACGGCCCTGGACGTGGAGGATTTCATTCCACATTCGTACAACCTCGAGGTTTCCTCGCCGGGCATAGACCGTCCTCTGCGGGGTCTGCAGGACTATGTTCGCAATATGGGAAAGCGGGTGCGGGTCAAGACAGCGGCCCCGGTCCGTGGCCGTCGACGATTTCGGGGAAACCTGGGCGACGTCGATGGTGAAGTCCTGAGGATTCAAGAGCCTGGAGGGCAGTGCTTCGAGATTCCACTGGAGCGGGTCAGTAGCGCCCGGCTGGACCCTGAACTTTAGGAAATTGAGCGGGGTATAGGGAGCGACTATAATGGCGCGAATGTTGCTCCAGACGATCGAGCAAATCGGGCGAGAGAAGAATATCGCCTCTGACGTCATCGTTGATGCGGTTGAAGAGGCGATGGCCGTCGCTTCCAAGAAGTACTACAAGACTGAAGAGGAGCTCGAGGCAAGGCTGAATCGGGAGACCGGTGAGGTCGACGTTTACGCCATCAAGATCGTCGTCGTCGAGGTTGCCGATCCCGATCTGGAAATCTCCGAACAAGAAGCTCAACAGTACGACTCGGATGTGGGCGTAGGCGATATGGTCCGCCTACCGCGTTCGACAGAAGAGCTAGGTCGCATCGCTGCGCAGGCGGCTAAGCAGGTGATCTTCCAAAAGGTCCGCGACGCCGAGCGCGAGAACATTTTCAACGAGTTCACCGAGCGCACCGGGGAGCTCCTAACCGGCATTGTCAAGCGCTTCGAGCGTGGCGACATGATCGTTGACCTCGGCCGCGCTGAAGGCCTCTTGCCCCGTCGAGAACAGTCCCGGGCGGAGCACTACAACATCGGTGACCGCATCCGCGTGGTGATCATGGATGTCCTGAAAGTGTCGCGTGGCCCGCAGATCGTTGTTTCGCGAGTCAGCCCAGAGTTGCTCATCCGCCTCTTCGAGATGGAGGTGCCCGAGATCTACGACGGCACCGTGGTCATCAAGGGGGCTGTGCGCGAGGGTGGCGATCGCGCAAAAGTGGCCGTGCACTCGGTCGAAGCCGACGTTGACCCGGTCGGAGCATGTGTAGGCATGCGCGGCTCACGCGTGCAGTCGATTATTCGCGAGCTGAAAGGGGAGAAGATCGACATCGTACAGTGGTCATCGGACATGCAGCAGTATGCGATCAATTCCTTGAAGCCGGCGCGCGTAAACCGTGTGGGTGTGATGGAGGACGAGCAACCCCACCTCGAGGTGATTGTCGATGAGGATCAACTGTCCCTTGCCATCGGCAAGCGCGGACAAAATGTTCGGCTCGCCGGCAAGCTATTGAACTGCAAGATCGACATCAAGAGTGAAGAAGACAAGCGCCGCGATGTCGAGAAGACTCTGGCCCGAATGGCTCGCCGTGAGGCTCAACTCGAAACTCTTCCAGGCGTGGGGCCTCGCATGGCCCAGGTTTTGGACGAGGCCTGTATCAAGTCTGTGGGGGACGTCGTCGAAGCATCGATCGAAGGGCTCATGGCGGTGCCGGGTATCGGCACCAAGACCGCGGAGAAGATTTTCACTGCCGCCGTGGACGCGGTGGAAGGCCCGGAAGAGCCTGATGAGGAGCAGCAAGTAACCGACAATTTTGGCGAGGCGATCGGTGTTGGCGGCGATGCCGCGGCGGTTCTCGCTTCTATGGAGGCCGAGTCCATCGACGCCGACGCCGAGCAGCCTTCCGAGAGCGATGTTCGAGTCGAAGCGGAGCCCGTAAGGAAGCCGGAGCTCGCTTAGCCGTCACTGTTTCGAGCACTAGCGACTGGCGGGGAAACCCGATGGGCTGCATGCCCTGCGAATTCGCAGGACGCATCCCTGGAGAGTGCAGTTTCTGATGCGCGTCTATGAGCTAGCCAAGAAGCTCGGTCTCGAGAGCAAGGAGGCGTTGCGCCGGCTCCAGGACCTGGGTGTCGATGTCGCGAGCAACTTCCAGGCGGTCGATGCCGAGGATGCTGCGCGCCTTGAGGCCAGTCTCAACGCCGTGAAGCGAGCTACCGAGAAGACAAAGTCAACGGTCAGTAAGAAGAGTGTGGCGAAGAAGGCAGTGAAGAAAACAGCGACCAAGAAGAAGGTTGCCAAGAAGGCCACAAAGAAGGAAGTGAGTCGCAAGAAGGCGGCCAAGAGGACAACGACCAAGAAGAAGGCAACGAAGAAGAAGGTCGCAGCCAAGGTGGCTACCAAGGAGGCGCCGGAGGCAGAAGGATCAGCCGAGCTCGAGACAAAGGCCCAAGTCCAGGTAGAAGTTGTTCCGGAGGCAGCCGTTGAAGCAGCTCCGGGAGAGGCGGTAGCCGCTGGAGCTCAGCCCGCTGCCGCCTCAGCGGAGTCACTGAAGACGGAAGCCGCTGCCGCGGCGAAGGTCAGTGATGTTGAGCCGGTGGCCATCGAGGAGGGAATTTCGGTGAAGGTGCTGGCCGGCAAGTTGCGCTGCAAGCCGGCCGAAGTGATTCGCGTCCTCGTGGGCCGTGGAGTCATGGCCAACATCAATCAGTCGCTCGATGCCGAATTGGCCCTGTCGGTCGCTCAATTACTTGGCGTTCCGGCAAGGCACTTGCAGGCGGACGAGGTGCTGCTGGGTGGTGTGGAAGAGAGCCGTCCGGAAGATCTGGAGTCGCGGCCTCCCATTGTTACCATCATGGGCCATGTTGATCATGGCAAGACGCTCCTGCTCGACGCCATCCGGGAGACAAACGTGGTGGACAAGGAAATGGGAGGCATTACCCAGCACATAGGTGCCTCTACCGTTGAACACGAGCATCAGCGGATCGTCTTCATCGACACGCCTGGACACGAGGCCTTCACGCGCATGCGTGCTCGGGGAGCACAAGTGACCGATCTCGTGGTGCTGGTCGTCGCGGCCGACGATGGCATCATGCCCCAAACCCTCGAAGCTATCGATCACGCGCGCGCCGCCGAAGTTCCTATTGTCGTGGCCATCAACAAGACCGACCGTCCTGATGCCAATATCGACCGAGTCAAGCAACAACTGAACGAACGCGGGTTAGTACCAGAGGATTGGGGCGGCGAAACGGTAACCGTGCCAGTTTCGGCCAAGCTCAAGGAGAACCTGAAACTGCTACTGGAGATGATCACCTTGACCGCCGACCTACAGGAGCTGAAGGCGAACCCGAAGATTCCCGCACGCGGAACCGTGCTGGAAGCCGAGCTCGATCGCCATCGTGGCGCAGTGGCCAGCTTGTTGATTCAAGAAGGAACACTTCGAGTTGGTGACAACTTGGTTCTGGGTGTGGAGAGTGGAAGGGTCCGGGCGATGCTCAACGACCGTGGTGAAAGCATCAAGGAAGCAGGCCCAGCTACGCCGGTGGAAGTTACAGGCTTGGGAGGGGTGCCCGAAGCGGGCGATCACTTTCAGGTGGTGGAAGCGACAGTGTTGGCTCGAAAGGTTTCCCAGATCCGCCGGGAGCGCCAGAGACAATCTTCTCTTGTGGCCGGAAGCCGACTAACGCTCGAGGACTTACAAGAGCATCTCCTTGCAGGCGAGACCCAAGAGATGCCGGTCGTGGTCAAGGCCGATGTACAAGGCTCTGTCGAGGTCCTTCGCGAGGCTCTCGGCAAGCTGTCCGGCGACCGCGTGCGAATAAGGATCATTCGCGCCGGCGCCGGCGGGATCACCGAGTCCGATGTGCTGCTGGCATCTGCTTCTGGAGCGATCGTTATCGGCTTCAATGTACGTCCGGAGCGCAGCGTCGCGAAGATTGCGGAGCTTGAAGGCGTTGATGTGCGACTGTACACGGTGATCTATCAGCTCATCGACGAGATCAAGCAAGCGATGATAGGCAAACTCGAACCTCGTTACCAGGAAACCTCGCTCGGCAACGCCGAGGTAAGGGATACTTTCCGCATCCCCAGGGTTGGGACAGTGGCTGGCTGCTACGTCACTGATGGAAAGTTCACCCGAGACGCCCGCGTCCGCTTGTTGCGAGATTCCAGGGTGATTTTCGAGGGTCGTATCGGCTCGTTGCGACGGTTCAAGGAAGACGTCCGGGAAGTCCAACGCGGATATGAGTGCGGCGTCGGCATCGCCAACTACAACGATGTAAAGGTGGGCGACGTCATTGAGGCCTATCAGGTCGAGCAGGTCGAAGCCGGACTCTAACAGGCTGCGGAAAAACCCTCGTGGGTCTCGCGCATGGGTCTTGCGGGCGCTGAGTTGCCATGACCATCGGTCTCTGCACGCTCGAGTTCCACCTGCCAGGGTGTCGTAGCCTGAAGGAAAAGCGCCGTTTCCTCAACAGCCTGCGTGGACGGATTTGCAATTGCTACAACGTTGCTCTCTCGGAAGTGGATTACCACGATCTCTGGCAGCGGTCGGTTGTTGGAATCGTCTCAATTAGCAATAGTCGCGAGATCGTCGACCGAACTTTTCAGAAGATTCTGCGTGAAGCCGAAGCTCAGGCACGGGTGGAACTGATCTCCTTTCAAATGAAATTCTTGTAGGTGCAGGCTCTCTTCGAGGAGCAAGACGGTGCATTTTCGTCGACAGCGGCTGGGCGACCAGTTGCAGGTAGAGCTGGCCGAGGTGATCCTGCTGGAACTGAAAGATCCTCGCATCGGCTTTGTCACTGTGACCGAGGTACGCATGTCAACCGACCTCAAGCATGCGCGCGTTTATGTCAGCGTCTATGGAACCCAGGAAGAGGAAGAGGAAACTCTTCGCGTGCTCAGGCATGCCGGGGGATTCCTCAAGCGGCAGGTCGGCCGTAGGCTGGCTCTACGGTACATTCCAGACCTGGTTTTCGTACTCGATGACACGCTCAAGCGTAGCGCTAGAATCGAGGCGCTGCTCGAGAACGCGGGATCAGCGAAAGATGAATGAAGTGATTTCCTGTTTCCGTAAGAACCAGAACTTCGTCATCGTCGGCCACAAGGACCCCGATGGTGACTCGCTGGGCTCCGCGATGGCCCTGGCGCTGGGGCTCGAGCAGCTCGGGAAAGGTGCTCTCGTAGTATCCGCCGACGCTATCGCGCCGTCCTATCAGCGGCTTCCGCATATGGAGCGGGTACAGCAGGCAGCTAGCCTGCCGTCCGGTTTTCCGGTGGCGGTGCTGATCGAGTGTAATGGCATCGAGCGTACCGGGTTGTCGGGATTCCAAGGTCGACTGCTGGTGAATATAGACCACCATGCCAAGAACCCCCGCTTCGCCGATGTCAACTGGATCGACCCGAACGTCGCCGCTACTGGAGTGATGATCCATCGGCTACTACGTGCTCTCGATGCGGACATCACCCATGATATAGCCGTCCACCTGTATGTCGCGGTGCTCACTGATACCGGTTCCTTTCGCTATTCGAACACCGATGCGGCTGCGTTTCGGCTTTGCGCTGAACTGCTGGATTACGGAGTCGATGCCGCTGCCGCTGCCTCTTGGGTGTACGAGCATGTGCCTGCGGCCAAGGCCAGGATGCTCGGCCTTGCACTCTCCGGCCTGGAGCTGGAGAGCGAAGGGAGAGTCGCGTGGATGGTGATTCCGCATGCAGTTTTTTGCGACTACCCGGGTGAACCCGACACCGAGGGCATCGTCAACCATGCTCAGTCGGTCGAAGGGGTGGATGTTTCGGTGTTATTCAAGGAGATCAAGCCAAAACGCTACCGGATCAGCCTTCGGTCCAGCGCTCGTGCCGATGTGGCAGCGATTGCCGCCAGCTTCGGCGGTGGTGGACATCCCCGCGCCGCAGGATGTCTGATCGAAGGGAGCTTCGAGAGCGTTCATCGACGCCTCTTGCGGGTCATCGAGGCCAAGCTGGCCGCGCCTCAGAAACCGTCGTGAGCGACGATGCGGCGGCCGGCATGCTGGTGGTCGACAAGCCGCCGGGCCGCACTTCCCATGATGTCGTCAAGGTTGTGCGCCGCCGCCTTGGCGTACGTGCCGGCCATGCTGGAACGCTCGATCCACAAGCCACGGGTGCACTGCTGGTTTGCATCGGCGGTGCCACAAGGCTGGCACGTTTCCTCCAGGGTCACGAGAAGGTCTACGAAGGGGTCATCCGTCTAGGCTGGGCTACCGACACCTACGATGGCGAAGGTGTGGCCCTAGCGCCCGCCGTGAAGCCACCACCCTTGGAAACCGAGAGGGTAGAGCATGAGTTGCAGCGGTTCCTCGGCCCGCAGCTGCAACGACCCCCGGTCTATTCGGCCAAGAAGCTTCGCGGTGAGCCGGCCTATCGTCGCGTTCGCCGCGGTGAGCAAGTCTCGCCGGAGCCGGTGAAGGTTGTCATTTATTCGGCTGAGCTGCTAGCGCTCGAGGCTGATTCCATTCATGTGCGGATTCACTGTGGGCCAGGCACATATGTTCGTACCCTGGCTCATGAGCTCGGCCACCTCCTCGGCTGTCCGGCTCACTTGGCGGCCCTACGGCGGCTGCAAAGCGGTCCCTTCAGTGTCGATTCGGCGATCAGCTGGGAAAAGCTGGTTTCCGGGCCGAGGGCGGGAACCGCCGCTCACCTGCTGCCGCCGGCTGAAATGCTACCCGAATGGCCGGCAGCGGTGGTGAACGTCCAGGGCACCACGGCGGTGGCACACGGGCATGTCGTGGAGCCACGTTGGATCGTGGAGCGGCGGTCCGGCTCGACAGGTCAGAGCTGGTCGGCTGGCCCGAAAGGTGCCGGTTGGGTGCGGGTCCTCCGGGCCGGTGGCGATATGATCGCGGCCGCCCAGCTGTTGCCGGGTGGCTTGCTACAGCCGCGTGTGGTCTTGACCCCCTAGCCGTTGAGATGTTCGCGCTAGGAAGCCTGTCCTGGCGGGTTTACACGTCGGTGTCTCCATGGTAGCGTTCTTTGTTCGGAGCAGGGGTATTGTGTACTCTCTTGCAAAATCCCATCAACTTGTATTGAAGGCATGGCCAAAGCCCAAGAGATTGTCGCAGAGTTCGGACATCACCCGACGGATACCGGCTCGCCCGAAGTGCAGATCGCGTTGTTGACCGATCGCATCGTCGCTCTTACCACTCACATGCAGCAATTCAAGAAGGATCACGCGTCGGAGCGTGGTCTGGTCATGCTGGTTGGCAAGCGGCGACGTCTTCTCGATTATCTCCGTCGGATTGACAGCGGCCGTTATCAAGCCTTGATCGCGAGGTTGGGACTGCGGAGATAACTGGATGGGATCGATATAGGGTCAGCCCGCGGACGAAGCGGGAAGCGGAAGCGGCGAAGAAAACTGGAACGACAAGCGGCTGCCGGATTCGATGCGGCGCCAATTCTGGAGCACTTCTCCCTGCGGCAGAATTGCCGGCACCCTGCTGAATCCCGCGTTATGCTCTCAGGAGCTGCGCCCGACGGCACGCGAAGGAGCGCGCCCCCGGCGCTATTGGAGGATTGGTTCGATGGTTTTGCGTGAATCAGTGGAAATTGGCGGTTGCGAGCTGACGATCGAGATGGGCAAGCTGGCACGTCAGGCAGATGGTGCCGCGGTCGTTTCCTACGGTGACACAACCGTCTTGGTGACCGCCTGTGCTCAACGGCAACCGAAAGATATTCCTTTCCTTCCCTTGACGTGTGATTACCGTGAGTACACCTACGCAGGGGGAAGGATACCCGGTGGTTTCTTCAAGCGTGAAGGTCGTCCGACCGAGCGGGAGATTCTCACTGCCCGCATGACTGATCGGCCAATTCGGCCGCTCTTTCCAGACGGCTACAGTAACGAGACCCAAGTGATCGGCCTGGTTCTTTCCGCTGACGGCGAGAACAGTCCGGACATCCTCAGCATTACCGGTGCCTCCACCGCCCTCTACTGTTCGCCGATTCCCTTCTCCATTCCCATCGCTGCGGTGAGAGTGGGTTTGGTCGATGGCGAGCTCGTGCTCAATCCTACCAACAGCCAGCTGGCCGAGAGCAAGCTGGACCTCGTTGTCGCAGGAAGACGCGGATCTGTAGTAATGCTCGAAGCGGGGGCCAACGAGGTGGCTGAAGAGGATATTCTCAAGGCGGTCGACTTCGCACAACCAGCGATTACTTCCCTGATCGATTTGCAACAGCGACTCTACGAGCAACTGCAGCCTGCAAAGAGAGACGTTGTCGTTGCGGAGTCGCAGGAGGCGATATTAGAGAAAGTCGAAGAGCGCGTCGGTGAGGCATTACAAGCAGCTCTCAGAATCGTCGACAAGATCGAACGCCGCGACGCGATCTCCACGCTCAAGACGGAAATGCTGGAAGCTTTGGATGAAGAAGAGTCCGAGCTGCGAGGCGATTTCGCGGCAGCTTTCAGCGGGCTGGTCAAGAGCTACTCGCGCCGGGTCGTCCTCGACGACGGCGTACGACGTGATGGCCGTGCCTTCGACGAAGTTCGGCCGATCTCCTGCGAGGTTGGCATCTCGCCCAGAGTGCACGGATCTGCGCTTTTTACCCGCGGCGAGACTCAGGCTTTTGTTTCGTCGACTCTCGGCACTGCGGACGATGCAAAGAAGATGGAGAACTATGACGGGGAGTGGTGGAAGAAATTCCTCCTCCATTATAATTTCCCTCCCTTCTCGGTGGGTGAGGTTAGATGGATGCGCGGGCCGGGTCGGCGCGAGATTGGCCACGGTGCCCTTGCCGAGAGGGCCATCAAGCCGATTTTGCCAACCGAGGAAGAATTTCCCTACGTCATCCGCACGGTGTCTGACATTCTCGAATCGAACGGCTCTTCGTCGATGGCAACCGTGTGCGGTGCGACGCTCTCGTTGATGGATGCGGGCGTGCCCATCCTCGGTCCGGTGGCCGGAATTGCCATGGGGCTGATGAAGGAGGGCGACAAGATTGCGGTGCTCTCCGACATCGCTGGCGAGGAGGACCATTATGGCGACATGGACCTAAAGGTTGCCGGCACACCGCGAGGAATCACTGCCCTGCAAATGGACATCAAGGTCGAGGGCCTGTCGCGTGAGATCTTTGCGCAAGCTCTCCAGCAAGCGCGGGAGAATCGTATGCACATTTTGCGCAAGATGAGCGAGGCCATTGCCGAGCCACGCAAGGAGACCAGCCGCTACGCTCCCCGCATCTTGACCATCAAGATTTCAGTCGACCGGATCCGGGACATTATTGGACCGGGCGGGCGGATAATCCGCAGCATTCAAGAGGATACTGGCTGCCGCATCAATGTCGAGGATGATGGCACCGTTCAGATCGCGGCAATGAGCGTCGAGGCTGGTGAACAGGCTATGTCGATCATCGAGGGCCTCACCGAAGAGGCCAAGGTCGGTAAGGTCTACCGGGGCAAGGTCCGCTCGATCAAGGACTTTGGCGCTTTCGTCGAGATTCTCCCGGGCACCGACGGCCTGCTACATATCTCCGAGGTTGCGGATCATCACGTGAAAGACGTTCGTGATCACATGCAGGAGGGCGATGAGTTGCTGGTCAAGGTGATCAACATTGATGAGCGAGACCGGGTCAGGTTGTCGCTCAAGGCCCTGACCGAAGAGGAAAGAGAAACGGCAGACCACAAAGTGGGATCGACTGGCTGAGAGAGTTCGACTGAACGATTGAGAATGAACAACTTCAATGAGCACTCCGTTTCCATCGAGCAAGAAGATTGAGCGCAGTTGGCACCTGGTTGACGCAGAGGGTCAGGTTCTCGGCCGGCTCGCCAGCACCGTGGCGCGGCTGCTGATGGGCAAGCACAAGCCGATCTTTACTCCTTTTCTCGACTGTGGAGATCACGTTGTCGTGGTGAATGCGGACAAGGTGGTATTGACGGGTGAGAAGATGAAGGACAAGTGGTACCGCCGACATACGGGCTATCCAGGTGGCCTCAAGGAGGTGCGTGCTCGTCGCATGCTTCGCGAACACCCGACGCGATTGGTGGAGATTGCAGTCAAAGGTATGCTGCCGAAGACGCGCCTGGGGCGGCAGATGCGCTCCAAGTTACGCGTCTATGCTGGTGGGGACCACCCCCATGTTGCCCAACAACCACAATCCTATTCGTTGACAGACTGAGGCGACGAGTATGGCAGAAACCCATTACTACGGCACTGGCAAGCGAAAGACTTCGGTGGCACGTGTGTTCCTGCGCCGTGGCAAGGGAGAGATGGTCGTCAACGGCCGTCCAGCTGAGGAATACTTCACCACTACGACACAGCGCTCCCTGGTCCGCGAACCGCTATTGGTTACCGACAGTCTGGGGTCGTTGGATCTCTTTATCACCGTCAAGGGTGGTGGCCTGAGTGGGCAAGCCGGTGCCATACGGCACGGAATCGCCCGGGCGTTGGTTGATTTTGATCCCGAGCTCCGGAGTCAACTTAAAGAGCAAGGGCTACTGACGCGTGACGCGCGCAAGAAAGAGCGCAAGAAGTACGGGCAGCGCGGAGCCAGGGCGCGGTTCCAGTTTAGCAAGCGTTAGGAGTGCATCTGGAGGCAGGTTGCTGCGCATGGATCTTGCGGGCAGCAGTAAAGAACGGGTAGTGGGTTCCGCCACAACCTGCTAGCTCAGGAGAGTAGATTTGGCCAGTGTGAGCATGAGGGAGCTGCTGGAGGCCGGGGTTCACTTCGGCCACCAGACACGCCGGTGGAACCCGAAGATGAAGCGCTACATCTTCGCCCGGCGGAAGGGTATCTACATTGTTGACCTACGCCAGACGGTCACCGCCTTCCAGGAAGCTATGGACTTCCTCGAGGAGGTTGCCTCGGATGGAGGCTCCGTTCTTTTCGTCGGCACCAAGCGCCAGGCACAGGAAGCGATCGCCGATGCTGCTGGGCGTTGTGGCATGTACTTCGTCAATCACCGTTGGCTCGGCGGCTTGTTGACGAACTTCGAGACCATCCGCCGTAGTATTGGCCGCCTCCATGAGCTGGAAGAAATGGGCGAGGATGGCCGCATGGAGCTGTTGCCCAAGAAAGAGGTGATCTCGTTGAGGCGCGAGCAAGCGAAATTGCAGCGCAACCTCGCGGGCATAAAAGAGATGGGAGTGCTTCCCAATGCTCTCTTCGTTGTCGATGTGCGGCGAGAGCGCATCGCTATCCAAGAGGCCATGAAACTGGGGATCCCGATTGTCGCCATTGTTGATACCAACTGTGATCCCGAAGGCATCGATTTCGTCATTCCGGGCAACGATGACGCGCTGCGGGCAATTCGTCTTTTTGTCGGCCTGGCCGCCGAGGCCATCGACTGCGGTCGAAAGCTCCTCGAGCGTGACGTCGAGGAACTGGCAACATCTGCCAATGGGGGAGAGGGGGGGCCGCCGTCGCAGGCGCAAGAAGAGGCCCATGGAGAGGTCGTCGCTGAAGAAGAGAACGAATCGCGTCAACCGAAATGAAGATTCGTGCGAGTCAGGTCAAAGAGCTCAGGGAGCGAACCGGCGTCGGCATGATGGATTGTAAGCAGGCGCTCGAGGAAACGGCTGGAGACGTGGATGAGGCCATCAAGGTTCTGCGGCGAATGGGCAAGGCCAAGATCGCAAAGCGCGCCGGACGAGAGGTGAGTGAGGGCCGAGTCGAGGCCTACGTGCACACAGGCGACAAGCTCGCAGTGCTGGTAGAAGTGAATTGCGAGACTGATTTCGTCGCCAGATCAAAAGAGTTCGAGAGCCTGGCTCATAGTTTGGCCTTGCATATCGCAGCCGCAAGTCCGCGGTTTATTCGCTCCGAAGATGTAGATGAGGCGACCCTTGCCGAAGAGCGGGCGGTTTACCTTTCGCAAGCGCAGTCGGAGGGGAAGCCTGCCGACATAGCCGAGCGCATCGTTGAGGGAAAGATGTCTCGTTTCTTGTCCGAGGCAGTTCTTTACGAGCAGCCGTTCATTCGTGATCCGGATCATAGTGTCAGTGACATCATTTCTGATGCGGTCAACCGGATAGGTGAGAATATCGTCGTACGTCGCTTCGTCCGCATTGCGCTGGGCGATGGTGAGGCCACGGTTGTCTCGACCAGCTAGCTCCCCACGGTACGGACGTGTTTTGCTGAAGCTTTCGGGTGAGGCCCTCATGGGGCAGGAGGGCTACGGCATCGACCCGGAAGTGGCGCTGTCGGTGGCCGACGAGGTTACCGAAGCGCATGCGATCGGCACCCAGATCGGTGTGGTCATCGGCGGCGGCAACATCTTCCGTGGCATCCGCGCGGAGGCGCTGGACATGGATCGAGTCACCGCCGATCACATGGGTATGCTGGCCACGGTGATCAACAGCCTGGCACTGCAGGATGCCTTGGAGAAGCGTGGCCTCGCGACTCGTGTCTTGTCCGCCATCGAGATCCGCCAGGTGGCCGAGCCGCTGATCCGCCGTCGGGCCTTGCGCCACCTGGAAAAGGGCAGGGTGGTGATCTTCGCGGCCGGCACCGGTAATCCCTACTTTTCCACCGATACTGCGGCAGCATTGCGAGCCATGGAGATCCATGCAGAGGTCCTGATGAAGGGTACCAAGGTAGGGGGGATATACTCGGCCGATCCAGAGCATGATCCCGATGCAGAGCGTTACGATCGAATCAGCTATTTGAAGGTCCTGGAGCGCGGCCTGAAGGTCATGGATGCTACTGCCATCACCACCTGTATGGATAACAACTTGCCCATACTGATTTTCAACCTTCGCAAGCCTGGCAATATCATCAGAGCGATCCGCGGCGAACCGATCGGGTCATTAATCACGGGGTAGGAGAGGTGTTGAAAAGAATGGTGGTACCCGAGTTGGTGGCGGCGCTGCCGCCAGAATGCTCCCCTTCGACGAGGAGAAGCGACCATGATCGAGGGTCTCTTTCGCGACACCCACGCACACATGACCACGTCGCTGGAGGTAGTAACGCGTGAGCTGAATGGTTTACGTACCGGCCGCGCCAGCATCTCCATCCTCGATGAAGTCGTGGTCGATTACTACGGTGTGCCGACGCCGCTGAACCAGTTGGCAGGGCTTTCTGCCCCGGAGCCGACGTTGATCCTGGTTCAGCCCTACGACAAGTCGGCCATTAAGGACATTGAAAAGGCGATTCTCCAGTCGGACCTGGGGTTGAATCCCAACAACGACGGCACGGTCATCCGCATTCCCATCCCCGAACTGACCGAAGAGCGCCGTCAAGAACTCACCAAGGTGGTCAGCCGCTTGGCTGAACAGGGCAAGACCGCCATCCGAAATCTCCGTCGAGACGCCAACGAAAGGGTCAAGAAGCTCCAAACGAACAAGGAGATCTCGGAAGATGAAGAGCACCGCGCCCATA
>JBHHYG010000009.1:0-31946 GCA_046757445.1 Acidobacteriota bacterium | reverse complement strand
AGCCGGCGAGCCGGCCGCCGGCGGCAAAGCCGACGCTGAGAAGTCCGGAGCCGCCGAGAAGGCGGCTCATCGCCTCAGGGTGATGGGCGAACAGATCGACGAGAATGTTGGCCGTTTGCGGGCCGCCGAACTCGACGGCGGCGAGGCGGCCGCCGAGGAGCTGGTCCCACAGGCCGACGAAGGTCCAGGCGAGAGCGGCCGCGCCGGCCAGGTGGATGGCCCAGATCCAAAACCAGATCCGCTTGTGCTGGGACAGTAGGTACCAGCCGGCAGCGAAGGCGGAGAATGGGCCCTTGGCCTTCATCCGGCCCTGCCTCCCGACAACACCAGGAACAGAGTTGCCGGGGATTGTTTCTGACTGCCGATATTCTTTCTCATCTTCAGGCAACGCCCCTACATCAAGCCGCTGGCAGCGAACAGCACGTTCGCCATCCAGAAGAGCCACTGCAACGCCCAGCGGCGGCGCGGCGCTGGGTCGGGGTGCAGCACGCGGCTGTTGTTGAGCCGGTCGATATCGAGCGGCAGCTTGTTGTCCGGGTCCACCACCGCCCATGCCAGCGCCGAGGGTCTCGTGTGCTCAATCCGATGCAGCCGCTGGCGGCCATCCCATTGCTCAGTAACCTCCGAGTCATCCTCGAAATGCAGCCGTACCTCGACCGGCCAGACGAAATCCTCCAGGCGCTGGACGACGACGCGGCTGTAGTACTGGGTCGCGGCATTTTCCCCTTCCTGCCCCTTGGCATCGGGCTCCTGAGCATCCGGCTTCCCCTTCACCATCACCCATTCCCCATGGCGCCGAAAGCGGCCGCGAGGCGGCTCGACCGGCCGGCTGACCGCCTCGGCGATGGCGTAGTCGGCCACCTTGTCGCCGAGGACCATCTGCTGCCAGAACGATGACAGATCGCAGTCACAGACCTCCTCGACCACCGCGAAGAAGTCCTGGCTGGTGGGATGCCGGAAGCGCCAGCGCTGATGGTAGGCGCGCATGGCCCGGGCGAAGGTGGCCTCGCCGAGGGTGCGCTCGAGGGTGCGCAGCACCAGCTCCGGCCGTGGGTAGGAGTTCGCCTGATAGCCGCCGCGCGAATAGGTCCAGGCATTCTGCACCATGCTGCCGGTGCGTGCGGAGCCGATGTATTGGAGACGGGCTGTGGCATCGTCGGTCAGCTGCAACCCCAAGAAGCTGCCGCCGGCGACGCCGTAGGCGCGGCTCAATGTCTTGGCGGTGGAGTAGCTGTTGAAGCCCTCGTCCAGCCAGGCCTCCTCGGTCTCGTTGTTGGCCACCAGCCCGTACCAGAACTGGTGGCCGAACTCGTGTACCGTCACCTGCTCGGGCAACAAAATGCTACGCAGCGGCCCGTAGCGAAGCGGATAGACGTCGGTGGAGGTGAAAAAGGTCGGGTACTCCATGCCGCCACCGGTGAAACCGTCCGCCGGCACCAGCACGGTGAGGGTGTCGTAGGGGTAGGCACCGTACCAGAGGCCGAACCACTTCAGGGCGTTCATGGTTGCCCGCAGGTGACGCTCCGTGTGGTGGGCGAAGGCGGGGGGAATGAGCAACGTCACCTCGACCGGCCGCAGCCGCAGGCTCTCCGGCGCCACGCCCAGTAGCGCGGCGACCTCGGCTTTCTCGGCCCCGGAGACCTCGGTGGCGGGATCGAAGGTCCGCACAACCTCCTCGAAGTCGGGATCGGCCGTCCAGGCAAAATCGTGAACGTCGGATTGCTCGTAGACGTAGGTGACCCTGTCATCCTGCTGCCGCAAGGTCTGCACGCGCTGGCCGGTACCACCCACGACGTAGCGCTCGGGTACCGTGATGTGGACCTCGTAGTGACCGAAGTCGGCGTAAAACTCGCCGTTCGAATGGAACTGATGGGCATTCCAGCCGGTGACGTTGGCGCCACCTTCCCCCACCTCCTCGAATACGGCGATCTTCGGGAACCACTGGGTAACGATGTAGTAGTCGCCCCACACTCCCGAGCGCTCCATGTCGTGCGGAAGCTTGGTGGTGAAGTCGATGAGCACGGATACCTCGGCGCCGGGCGGCACCGGCTGCGGAAGGTCGACGGAGAAGACGGTGCGATCATCGACGTTGTCGTCGTCGGGATGGCGCCAGCGCAGCGTACCCATCAGGTCGGTGCCGTCGCCGAGGCGGATCGCCTCGACGTCGGTGTAGCCGATGCGCTCGGCAAGCGGCTCGGATCCGCCCGGAAAGCGGCCCCGCTCCCGCATCTTGGTGGATGACTCGTTCATGAAGGCGTTCTGGTAAAGGTGGAACCAGAGGTCCGGCACGGCGACGGCTGCATCGTTGACCCAGGTCAAGGTCTCGGTGGCCTGGAGCAGGGTGGTCTCGGGGTCGAGCTGTACGTCGATACGGTAGGAGGCGATGGCGTGCGTGTTCTCTTGCGCCCGGCCGATTGCGGGCACGGCGGTGAGCAGGGCAACCAACCACACCAGCGGCACCGCGGCCGGCCGCAGGTGCCGTCGCTCACGCGCCAAGCCTCGATGCCGCTGTCCCGGACCAGCTGTGTTTTTCATCGCCCTCTTGCTGCGGGCGTGGTCAGGCCCGCGGCGACGGCGTTGCGCTTGCTCGGTCTCCTACTCAAGGACTTCTTCCGCAGCGCCGGGGTCGATGACCGCCAGAACGAAGGCTGCGGCGCCCGGGGTAACGGGCGTCAAGGTGTACGCGTAGTCGATGTTGATGCCGGCATCACCCAGCGCCTGTGCGACCTCGGCCAGGTTGCCCGGCTCGTCGGGCAGGTGCAGACGCAGCACGTCCGCCACTTCGCAGTCGAAGCCGCTGGCGGTGAGAATCTCGACCGCGCGATCGACGTCCGACACGAAGAGCCTGGCTGCGCTGTCCCAAACACCGAAGCCGTTGATGTTGATTCCGGCTTCGCCGAGCTTCGACGAAATCTGACCGAGCTTGCCGGGCTGGTTGGCGAGCTGAACACGCAACTCCCGCGCAGCAGCCATCATCTTCCTCCTTGTAAGTGAAACCCCTACCTATCCTAGCAGGCCGCGCGAGAACCCTGAACAGCCGGCGAGGAACCTCCCCCGCCAGCGGGCCTGGCCTGTCGGGTGACCCACGACCGACCCTTGGCAGGGCTGCGAGGGCGTGCTATTCAACAGAGCATCCGAAATGGCCTCTGTTGCCCTTCACGGGGTCAACCCCGTCGACAGGGAGGAATCCAAATGTCTTGCGCTCGCCTGCCACAACCCTCACGGGCAGCCACGCATATTCTTCGATCCACCGCCATCCTAGCGGCGCTGGCCCTGATCGGGGCAACTGGCGTGGCCCTCGAGCCCACTTCAACCAGCGCCGCGCCGGCCGCCTTCGCTAACGAGCCCGGGCCTCTCGCCTTGGCGCCAAGATCTGCCGGCCACAGCGGAACCGCGCTCGCAGCGCCCGCCGCTTCCGCCATCGCGCCCCAGGCCGCTGCCGGCGATCGCCTCACCCTCGATCAGTACCTCAGGATGCAGCAGGTCCGCAGCCCACAGATCTCCCCTGACGGCCGCCAGATCATCTTCTCGCGAAGCTATATCGACGCCGTCAACGACAAGAGGCAGTCGGAGATCTGGCTGATGAACGCCGACGGCAGCCGCAAGCGCAAGCTGCTGAAGGGAAGCTCACCGATCTGGTCACCCGACGGTACCCGTATCGCCTACCTCGCCGAGGGTGAGCCTCGCGGCACGCAGATCTGGGTACGGTGGATGGACGCCGAGGGCGCCGCTAGCCAGATCACCCATCTACAGGAAACACCCGCCGCCATCCGCTGGTCTCCCGATTCCACACAGATCGCCTTCACCATGCTGGTTCCACCCAGCGACAACGAGTGGCGCATCACGCTACCTTCCCGCCCCGAGGGCGTCAAGTGGACCAAGGATCCGCGCATCGTCGCGCGGGCCGTCTACCGGCGCGACCGCCGCGGCTTCCTCGACGACGGCAAGCGCCACATCTTCCTGGTCTCGGCCGATGGCGGACCGGTGCGGCGGGTCTCGAAGGGCGACTACGACTACGGCGCGCCAGCCTGGAGTCCCGACGGCGATACCTTGTACTTTTCCGCCTTGCTGGAGGAAGACGCCGAGTACCAGTGGCGGGAATCGGAGATCTACGCTCTGGATATTGCCAGCAGCAAGACGCGCCAGCTGACCACGCGTCACGGTCCCGACCGTGGCCCGCTGGTCTCTCCCGACGGCCGGCGGATCGCCTACTCCGGCTACGACTGGGTCAAGCAGACCTACATCGAGTCACAGCTCTACGTCATGAACGCCGACGGCTCCAACCCGCGCAGCCTGACGGCCGACTTCGATCGCTCCCCGTCGCTCAACCGCTGGGCGGCCGACGGCAGCGGTGTCTATTTCCAGGTCAGCGAGCGGGGCAGCCGCAACCTCTACTTCGCCTCACTCAACGGCGAGCCCAGAAAGCTCACCGACGGCACCCACGTGCTCAACATCTCGAGCATGACCGACCACGGCATCGCCGTCGGCACGCTCACCACTTATCAAGAGCCGCCCAACGTGGTCAAGCTCGACGTTCGCACCCCCGGGGACATCACCCGCCTCACCGACGTCAACCGCAACCTGCTGGCGGGTCGCAAGCTCGGTGAGGTGGAGGAAATCTGGTACAAGTCGACCGGCGATCTCGACATCCAGGGCTGGATCATCAAGCCGCCCGACTTCGACCCTGCGCGCAAGTACCCCCTGATCCTGAGCATCCACGGCGGCCCGCACGGCATGTACAACGTCGGCTTCAACTTCGGCTGGCAGAACCACGCCGCCAACGACTACGTCGTCCTCTACACCAACCCGCGTGGCTCCTCCGGCTACGGTACCGACTTCGGCAATGCCATCAACCGCGCCTACCCCGGCAAGGACTTCGACGATCTGATGAACGGCGTCGACACGGTGGTCGCCAAGGGCTACATCGACGAGCGCAACATGTATGTGTACGGCTGCAGCGGAGGCGGCGTGCTCACCGCCTGGGTAGTGGGCCACACGGGCCGCTTCGCCGCGGCTTCCTCGAACTGCCCGGTGATCGACTGGCTCTCCTTCGTCGGCACCACCGACGGCATCAGCTGGTACCGCAACTTCGACAACTACCCCTGGGAGGACGCCAGCGAGTACCTGCAGCGCTCCCCTCTCATGTACGTCGACAAGGTCACCACCCCGACCATGCTGATGACCGGGGTCAACGACCTGCGCACGCCGATCTCACAGACCGCAGAGTTCTATGCCGCCCTCAAGGTGCTGAAGGTGCCCACCGCCATGATCCGCTTCAACGATGAGTTCCACGGCACCACCTCGAAGCCCTCGAACTTTCTGCGCACGCAGCTATACCTCCGCCACTGGTTCGAGCGCCACATGACCGACGATGCCGCACCGAAGCTCTTGCAGCGAAGGCTGACCGAGGACGGCAGCTAGCCTGCATTCTTACGGACTACTGCTGCGGACCAGGCCGTATTTCTCATCGCGCGACGGCGCCAGGGCCATAGATATTCGGGCTAGCCCGCATTTCTCAACGGCTCGTGGCTGCGCGAGCGCAATGGTGCGCGATGACTGCGTTGCGCTTGGCTCGAGGGCTCGACGTACTGCACCAGTACGCCTGCGCCCTCGAACCGGCGCGCGCCTTGTCCTCCCAACCCTTGCGCCCGCTCGCTTCACGACCCGTTGAGAAATGCGGGCTAGAGCTGGATCGTCTCCCCACCCTTGCGGGCGGACTGGTACAAAGCCTCGATCACCTTCATGTTCAGAGCCGCTTCACCGGCGGTGTAGCGCAGCGGGCGGTGATTCAAGACACAGTCGGCAAAGTGTTCGACCATGAGCCGATACTCGTCGGCCCCCTCGATCGAATGGGTGACCTCTCCACAGCCAGCGCGATGTTCGCGGATGATCGCATCGTCGGTGCCGGGCAGGAACGCCGTCGGCACGCTCAGGTATCCCTCGGTGCCGGCAACCTCGTAAGCCTCGCGCCGCTCCATCGTCAAAGCGCAATCGAACTGCGCCAGCATGCCGTTGGCGAAGCGTAGGGTTCCGACCAGCTGCTCATCGACACCACTCGTTCCCCACTTGGCGAGCGCCCAGACCTCCTCCGGTTCGCTGGCCCCGATCGTACGGCTGACGCTGACGCAATAGCAGCCCACATCCATCAAGGCGCCACCGCCGAGCTCGGCATTCAACCGAATATTGTCCGGCCGGCTCAGGCGAAAGGTGAACGCGCTGCGGATCATGAGCGGCTCACCCACGACACCGCCGCGCACCATCTCGAGAATTTTCTCCGTGCGCGGATGAAAGCGATACATGAAGGCTTCCATGAGCTGCACGCCATTCGTCGCTGCCGCCTGCTCCATCTCCCTGCACTCCGCCGCGCTCATCGCCAGCGGCTTTTCGCACAGGATGTGCTTCCCTCGCTCGGCCGCCCGGATTGTCCACTCGCGATGCAGGCTGTTCGGCAGCGGAATGTAGACGGCGTCGATGCGCTCATCATCCAGCAACGCCTCATAGCTGCCGTAGTACTCAGGGATGGATGCACGTTCGGCAAACTCGCGTGCCCGTTGGTCATCGCGGCTGGCAACCGCCACGAGCTCCCCGTTAGTTGAGGCCTGGATAGCAGGGTTTACCGCTGCACGACCGATGTTCGCCGTGCTGATCACTCCCCAACGCAGTTTGTCGCTAGACATCAGTAGTTCTCCTGGAGCCCATCGTGCTCCGGCGTACCGCCATCATGGACCCGAGGCGGACGCTTCTCTGTGAGGGTCGCTAATCTATCTGCTCCGCGTGATGGCAGGCCACCCAGCGGGGCGCGCCGCTCTCACCCAAATCACGAAGCTCTGGTTCCTCCTGGCTGCAGATCTCGGTTGCAAAGAGGCAGCGAGTGTGGAAACGGCACCCTCTAGGCGGGTTGGCGGGGCTCGGCACATCGCCCTCCAGTGTCACCCGCTGCCTCGCGGCCTCTCTCTCTGGGTCGGGGATGGGAATGGCCGAGATCAAAGCCTTGGTGTAGGGGTGCATCGGGTTGCCGAAGATCTCATCCGTCGCGCTCAACTCGACGATGCGTCCCAGGTACATGACCGCGACTCGGTCGCTAATGTAGCGCACCATGGATAGGTCATGAGCAATGAAGAGGTAAGTAAGGCCCAGCTCACCCTTCAAGTCGTCCAGGAGGTTCACAATCTGCGCCTGGATCGATACATCCAACGCCGAAATCGGCTCGTCGGCAACGATGAATCTCGGGCTTGTCGCCAGTGCCCTGGCTATGGCAACGCGTTGCCGCTGGCCGCCCGAAAGCTCGTGCGGGTAACGGTCGACGAAGTGCGGGTTCAGGCCGACGAGCTCCAGCAGCTCCTGCACGCGTCCCTCGCGGCTCCTGGCGCTACCGATCTGGTGAATGTCCAGCGGCTCCCTGATGATATGGCCCACCCGGATACGTGGGTTCAGCGAAGCATAAGGATCCTGAAAGATCATCTGCATGTGGCGGCGGGCCGAGCGCAGTTCAGCCGGGCCCATGGTTGTCAACTCCTGGTGCCCGAATGCGACGCGTCCCCGGGTCGGTTCTTCCAGCTGCAGAATGGTCCGGCCGGTCGTCGTCTTGCCGGACCCGCTCTCCCCCACCAGGCCCAAGGTCTCGCCCTTGTAGATTTCGAAGGTGACGCCATCCACCGCTTTGACAGCGCCGACTTGCCGCCGAAAAAGCCCCCGCAGAACGGGGAAATACTTCCTCGAGTCACGGACCTCGTAGAGCGCTTCTCGCGCCCCGCTGCTGGTCATCGACCTTCTCCACGGCCCGCCGGCGCGCCGCTGCCCTCGTCTCCCACACTCTCGCTCACCTCCTCCCAGCGCCAGCAGGCGGAGCTGTGGCGTGGGCCCGTGGGCATGAGCCCAGGTCGTTCCTGGCGGCACTGCTCCACCACGTAGGGACAGCGCGGAGCGAAAGGGCAGTGATCGAATTGCTCTCTGAGGTCCGGGGGCTGTCCTTCGATGCACTCGAGCCGCTGCCGTTGCCATGCTTCCACCGTCGGCATCGACCGCAGTAAGCCCAACGTGTAGGGATGTCGTGGCCGCCCGTAGATCTCGCCGACCGGTGCTTGCTCGACAATGTAGCCGGCATACATCACCGCGACCCGGTCGACCAGGCCTGCCACCAGAGCCAGATCGTGGGTAATCCAGAGGATGGCCATGCCGAGCTGCTTCTTCAGGCGCTTGACGAGCTCGACGATCTGGGCCTGGACGGTCACGTCCAGGGCTGTCGTCGGCTCGTCGGCAATGAGCACCGAGGGCCTGCAGGACAGGGCCATCGCGATCATGATGCGCTGTCGCTGGCCGCCCGAAAACTGATGGGGGTAGTCGGACAAGTGGTCCCCCGGGTCGGGGATGCCGACGACGGCCAGCATTTCGGTCGCCCGCTCTTCAGCCTCGGCCCGACTCACACCCATGTGCCATTCGAGCGCCTCGGTCAGCTGGTATCCGATCGTCAATACGGGATTCAGACAAGTCATGGGATCCTGGAAGATCATGGCGATCTCCCGGCCGCGCACCTGCCGCCACTGAGTCGTTGACATCTCGAGGAGGTTGCGGCCACCGAGGATGGCTTCTCCACGCTCGACGAGACCTGGAGATGGTATGAGCCCCATGAGCGACAGCGCGCTGACGGTCTTGCCCGAACCACTCTCACCGACGATGGCCAGGGCCTCTCCGGTCTCGAGCGTGTAGGAGATGCCGTTGACGGCGTTGACCACGCCCTGCTCTGTGTAGAATCTGGTGACGAGGTCGCGAACTTCGAGCACGCAGGTCATCACGCTTCGTCCCACGGCCTCTGGTCCTTCCGCTCCCTGCCGCCGCCATTCAGGCCGCCTGCGAGCTGGCCGCGTAAAGATGCCATCAGGAGGTTCGCCCCATCGGGTCGAGCGCATCCTGCAACCCGTCGCCGATGAAATTGACGGAGAGCACGACGAGCAGGATCGCCAGCCCCGGGAAGATCGTTAACCACGGTTTGGTGGCCATCGTCGCTTGCGCGTCCTGGAGCATGTTGCCCCACGTCGGCGTCGGTGGCTGCACGCCAAGACCCAGAAAGCTCAGCGACGACTCCAGGATGATCGCATTGCCGACTGCCAGCGTCGCACCGACGACAATCGGACCGATCGCGTTGGGCAGGATGTGCCGCGTCATGATGCGAAGATTCGTAGCGCCGAGACTCCGCGCCGCCTCCACATAGGCCATTTGCTTGATGGTCAGCACCTCGCCACGCACAACGCGGGCTGCAGCCATCCAACTCAAAAGACCGATGATCAGGGCCATGGACGATACGGCAGCCTCGGTGTACGAGCTCAGCACGATGAGAAGCGGAAGCGTCGGGATGGAGTAGGCGACATCGGTCAACCGCATCAACAGATTGTCGACGCGGCCTCCATAGAACCCCGCGACGGCTCCGACGGCCGAACCCAGCCCCGTGCCAACGACGGCCGAAAGGAGACCGATGAGGATGGACACCCGACCGCCGTAGAGCACTCTGGTGAAAAGATCGCGGCCCAGGTCATCGGTGCCCATCCAGTGGGCTGGAGATGGCGCCTGGCGAATGGCCGACAAATCGATGGCGTCGAACTCGTACGGCACGATCAGCGGCGCCGCCAGGCAGGCGACCGCCATCATCGAGATCACTACGAGAGAGACCATGGCCGGCTTGTGCTTCCTCACCCGTTGCCACACGAGAGCCCGCCGGGATCTGTAGCGCACACCTTCTTCATTCCCGAAGGAGGCGGTTTCCTCCGCGGCCTCCTGCCTCATACCAGGCGCCCCTTTCCCTTTGAATCCATTTCACGCAGTCATTCGTAGCGAATACGAGGATCGAGCATTCCGTAGACAATGTCCGCAACGAGGTTGAAGACGACCACCATGATCGAGCCCATCAACAGGATGCCCATCAGCAGTGGATAGTCGCGCGCAAACATGGCCTGCACGAACATGCGGCCGATCCCGGGCCAGGCGAAGATGGTCTCGGTGATCACCGCGCCCGAGAACAAGTCGGCAAGGTTGAGCGCCATGATCGACAGCACGGGGATGAGGGCGTTCCTCACCGCATGGATGCCGACGACGGCTCGCTCGGGCAGCCCCTTGGCCCGCGCCGTGCGAACGTAATCGGCCCGTAGCACGCCAATCAGGCTGGCGCGCAAGTACCGCGACCAGCCGGCAATGTTCCGGAACGACAGCACCGCCGCGGGCAGGATCAGGTGCTGCAGATGATCCCATAAAGACGCCTCACCGACTGTCTCGGTGCCGGCCACGGGCAGCCAGCCGAGCTTTACCGAGAAGACCAGCTGCAGGATCAATGCGAACCAAAAGACGGGCATGGCGATGCCCACGAACGACAAACCGGTGCCCAGATAATCGAAAAGGCTGTATTGCCTGACGGCGCTGAAGATGCCCAACGCGATGGCGAGGACTGCGGCCAAGACGAACGATGACGCCATCAACTCGAGGGTCGCCGGCAACCGTTCCAGAATCATCTCCGAGACGGGCCGGGTGGTGGAAAAGCTTATCCCGAGGTCACCGGTGAGGGCCGCTGAGACCCACCTGAAGTATTGAACGTGCAGCGGCTGGTCGACTCCGAGCCGACGACGGTAGCTCTCGATGACCTGAGGATCGATGAAGCGACCCGTTTGGAGCAGACTGCCCTCGGGCCCTCCCGGCGCCGCCTGGATGACCGCGAAGAGAATGATGGAGATCCCGAATGCCAACGGCACCATCTGCAACACCCGCCGGCTCGCATAGGCAATCATCTACTCGCTGAGGTCCCACTCATAAAGGTTCCAGAAGCTGCCGAAGTTAGTGCCACTGCCCCGATAGTTGACAACGCGAGTGCGGACCAGCTCGGGAATCACGTCATAGTAGATCGGCAGGGTCCTTGCCGTGGTCGCCAGCAGTGCCTGTGCTTCATCCAGAAAGGGCTTGCGGGCGCTGAAGGCGAAGAAGCGGTCGGACCGCTTCATCGCCGCATCCAGGGCAGGGTCGCAGAAGCCGGTCATGTTGTTGGCACCATCACAGGCGTACAAGCTGGTGATACTGGGGTCGGCTGGCAGGAACCAGGCGCTGACGATTCCTTGCCAATCGCCGCTGCGCCATTTCTGAGTCCAAGCGGCGCTCTCGAGGGTTTCGAAGGTCACTTCGATACCGATCGCCTTGAGCTGCGCCTGGATGACCTGGGCAATGGCGATGCGATCGGCGGTGCCGGCGCGGTTGAGCATGATGAAGGAGAAGCGCTCCCCGTCCTTCACACGAACCCCATCGGGACCCACTACCCAGCCGGCCTCGTCGAGGAGCCGCTTCGATTTCTCGGGATCGTAGTCGGAGGCCGGCACATCGGGGTTGTGGTACGGACTGCTGGGATTGAGCTGGGTATCGGCGATTCTCACCGTACCCTGCATCAGCTGTGTGGCGATCGCTCTTCGATCAATAGCCTGGAAGATCGCTTTGCGGACATTCGTATCACTGAATAGCAAGCGACCATGCTCCGTGTTGACGCTGAGGTCGAGATGCATGAACACGTTCGAGCTGATGAGATGGATATCGTAGCCGTCGAGATCCTCGACCTCGACGACCTGCCGCGGCTCGATCTGGCCGTAATCGTATTCGCCCGCCTTCATCGCGTTCAGGCGAGTGTTCGAATCTGGAATGAAAGCCCAGACAATCTCATCGATTTTCGGATACTCCGGCCCTCGCCAGTAATCGTCATTGCGGACAACACGGATGTACTCGCCTGCTTTCCACTCGGCGAACTTGAAGGGTCCTGTGCCGATCAACTCACTCCCGCGGTTGTAGGGGATGTAATTGACGATCTCTTCCGTGCTCATGCCGCCGAGCAGGTGTTCGGGTAGTACCGCCTCGAACAGGCCAGCGTAATAGCCGTACACCCCATCCCACTTCAGGATCACCGTGTGGGCGTCCGGCATCTGACAATCAATGATGCCGATGTATTGGTCGCGGTTGTAGGTCTCGGAATTCTCGCTGGTCACGAACTTCCAGGTAAAACAGACATCTTCGCTGGTGAACTTCTCACCATCGTGCCAGTAGACCTCCTCCTGCAGGGGCCAGGTCATGTCGATCGTGCCGTCGTCATTGCGCACGATCAGACCATTCGCTTCAGTGGGGATCTGTTTCGCCAAGACCGGGACGTAGGCGTTGTTCTCATCGGTGGTGATTAGGCCCTCGACCATGCTGAAGGTGATATCCACCAAGTTCTGACTCGTGAAGGGGTTCAGCACGTCGATCTCACGGCTGTAGGCGACCCGCAAGATCTTCTTGCCGCCGTCCCCGGTGTGTCCCGCGGGCCCCGTCTGCCCGGTGAGTGAGGCCTCTTCCGCCCCTCTCGTGCCGCAACCGCCCACCACCAACCCCATCAACAGCGCCACTGCCAAGAGGCAGGTGCTTCCTCGCTCGCCGTCACGCAGCATGGGCCTTCTTCTTCATGGCGACGCTGATCAAGGGCACGCCTCGAACTTGGCCGGCAGCGAAGGCGCCGTCGCTCATCGGCCGAGGTGCTCCGGCGACGAACCGTGGTGAGAGATTTGCGATGGTGGTGTAATCACGATCAGATCGAAGGTCGCCGGTTGCCGACGGCCTAGCAGGCGCGCCTTCCATGCCCGCAGAGTGCGGCGCCAACCGTCGGACGATTTGATCAGCTGCCAATGCACCTCCGAATGCGCAGCCAAGTCTCGCAAACGCCCGAGAGTCAGGTAGCTCTCGTGCGGCAAGGCGCTGGATGAAAACCCAAACCGTCGTTGGAGCTCCTCCTCGCGCTCGCTGACCATCCTGGCACCGCTGCGCGGCTGGTCATACAAGGGAGTATCCATGATGATGAGGCGTCCGTCAGCCCTGAGGACGCGCAGCGCTTCCTCGAGGGTGACGGCGTAGTCGATCGAGTAGTGGAAGGAACCATTGAAAACAACCAGGTCGGCCTGTTCGGCGGCGAAGGGCAGTCGATCGAATGCGGCCTGTGCTCGTAGCAACGCTACTTCCGGCTCATACCAAACGGCCGCACCCAGCCCGTCGAACCTGTTGGTGAGAATGTCGACAGCCGCCAGATGGTGGCCCTCCTGGGTGAGCCTGTAGGAGAGCCAGCAGTTGCCCGCTCCGAGATCGAGGATCTTCAGCGGCCGCCGCCGCGCGGCGGCGTGGGGACGCACAACATCTCCGACCAGCGTGCGGAAGCTCTGTGCTCGGATCCTCCAGATCCGCGAAAACCGATCTGCTGAATCGGCAAAGGGCAACGACCTGTAATAGGTGGCACTGTCGGCTCCCCAACCCTCCACCCGCCGCACCGCCTCATACTGGGCGACGAAGGCGGAAAAATAATCGCAGTGCTCTGGCGTCAGGAAGCGCCAGATTCCATCCTCGTAGGCATAGAGCTTGTTGTCATGGGCACAGTAAAACGCGGCCGACACCGCCGCCGTGGGCTGGAAATCCACAAGCCTGGAAGCAGTGGCGACCTCCAACGGCCGGTGGCAGATGGGGCAGGCGAAGACAAAGGGAAGATCGGACACGCCGTAAGGGTAGCAGTGGACGAGGTGATGAGCCGATGAGCCAAGCGGACCAGCGGGTGCAATCCGATCGGCCCCTGGCGACGGACCGACCCGATCAGCACACCTGAACGAGCGGGTTGGTATTCTTTGGGCCATGCTGAACCTTCCAAGGCATCTCAAGAGCATGATCGCGCGCCTCGGAGAACTGCAGGCGATGCAGCCGCTGATGGCGTTGCTGGCACGACTCCTGGCACCCCGCCACCGCATCGCGGTCTTCGTCGTCGTCGAGGATGGTGACGAGAGGGTGCTGCTGCTGCGCCATCTGCTACATCCGGTTTTCCCCTGGGGCCTGCCCGGCGGCTGGCTTGGTGGCAACGAGAGCCCCCAGGAGGGTGCGATCCGTGAGCTCGAGGAGGAAACCGGCCTGCGCGCCGAGATCGGGCCGGTCGTTTATCTGTCACGCGAGAAGGAACCGTGGCACACGATGATCGTCTTCCTGGCAAAGGCCCGGCCAGGGCCGGTTTGCCTGGGATCCGAGATTGTTGATTTCGGCTGGTTCGCCCCTGATGCGCTACCCGAAGGCGTCGTTCCTTTCGCCAAAGAGGCGGTGCAGGCCGCGCGACAGGGCCGGCAACGATGAGCAGGCGGATGACGCTCCGCATCGGCATCGACGGCCGCTACATCGGGGACCACTACCCCGGCATCGGACGCTATCTGTTCAACCTGGCGCGCGCCCTGCCAGAAGCTTCCCCTGACGTCGAGTACTTTCTTCTGCACAACCCGCGGCTCCGAAACACACGGCATCCGATCGAGGAGCTACAGCAGGAGCAACTGCGGCTGGTGGAGACCGCCGTGCCGATCCGGAGCCTGCGGGAGCAGTTCGCCTTGCCTCGCATCGCCAGGCAGCTCCGTCTGCACCTCTTTCACGCCCCTTATCTGGTGACAGCCCTGCATTGGCCCTGCCCGGAAGTCATCAACCTGTACGACCTGATCCCAGAGCGCCACCCGCAAACGCTGACCAACGCGTTGGCGAGGCGTTACTACCGTTTCGTATTGGAGACCAAGAGGCGTCGAGCGGCCGCCATCCTTACCCTCTCCGAAGCTTCGAAACAGGAGTTGCTGCGGGGCCATGCTTCTTGCCGGGGCCTCGCGAGACGTCTCTTCGTCACTCCGGCGGCGGCGGATCCCCGCTTCCAACCGGCGTCAGCGAAAGCGATCGCTGCGGCGCGGGAGGAGCTGCGCTTGCCGCACCGCTACGTTCTTTACCTCGGCACCCACAGAAACCACAAGAACCTCGTTCGCCTGGTCGACGCCTGGCGGATGGTGAGCCGAGCTGGCGCCAACGGCCACGTCCTCGTCCTGGCCGGTCGGGAGGACCCCCGCTTCCCCGAGGCCAGGCGTCGGGTCCATCAACTCGGCTTGCAGAACGTCAGCTTTCCGGGCGAGGTCGCCGAGACGAGGTTGGCGGCGCTTTATTCGGCTGCGTCCCTCTTCGTGCTCCCGTCGTTGTCGGAAGGGTTCGGCATGCCGCTGCTGGAGGCGATGGCATGTGGCGTGCCGGTGGCATGCTCCGCCACCTCCTGCCTGCCGGAGGTGGCCGGCGATGCGGCGGTACAGTTCGATCCTACCGACACGAGATCGATGGCGGCGGCCATCGCCCCACTGCTGAACGACGAGCGCCGGCGGCGCCGACTCGCCCGCCGCAGCCTCGAGCGCGCCGCCCGGTTCAGCTGGAAGCGCACCGCGCAGTTGACCTTCACCGCCTATGGGAAAGCACTGAAAATGACCCAGTGGGCGGCCAATCGTAAAGAGCTGACGGTGAACGAAGATAGCCACGACGACCAACAGCGCGTGGCCACGACGACGAACCCACCATAGCCCCGACGACCAACAGCACGTGGCCATGACGACGGGCAGAGCGTGGCCCCGGGATCAGCGCTCGATTGGCGATGGCCGAGTCGATGCACGTACTGCATATCTATAAGGACTACCCACCCGTCATAGGCGGCATCGAAAACCATCTGCGCCTGCTGGCCGAACGGCAGGCGGATCTCGGCCTCGAGGTTACGGTACTGGTAACCTCCCGGCGGCGCTCGACGAGCAAAGCCAGGGAGAACGGGGTGCGGGTCATCCGCGCCGGGCGCCTGGCGGAAGTTTCCTCGACCCCGCTCAGCCTGGCGATCTGCTCACAGCTTCGGCAGCTCTCGGCGGATATCACCCACCTGCACGTACCCTACCCGATGGGGGAGCTGGCCCACTGGGCTTTCGGACAGGGCCGTGCGACCGTGCTCACCTACCATTGCGACTTCACCCTGCAGCGCTTCTCGGGCCTGCTGTACCGGCCGTTTCTCCGCCGGCTGCTGCGGCGGGCGGATCGGATCATCGCCACCAGCCTCCAGTACATCGACAGTTCTCCGCTGCTACGCCCCCTGGCCGACAAGTGCTCCGTGGTGCCGTTGGGCACCGACCTCGAACGCTGGAGTCGGCACACCGAGGTCGGCGTGGCGGCGATCCGGAAGCGGTGGAGCGGCCCTCTCGTGCTCTTCGTCGGGCGGTTACGCCACTATAAAGGATTGCCGTACCTGATCGATGCGATGCAGCAGGTGCCCGCTACACTCATCGTCGTCGGAACGGGTCCGATGCGGGGCGCGCTCGTGCGCCAGGCGGAAGCGTCACCAGCCACCGAGAAAATTCACTTTCTCGGCCACATCTCCGACGCCTCGCTCGCCGACACCTACGCCGCCGCCGCCGTCTTGGTATTGCCGTCGTCAGAGCGCAGCGAGGCTTTCGGCACCGTGCTCCTCGAGGCCATGGCCTCCGGCACGCCGGTGATCAGCACCGAGCTTTCGACCGGCACCAGCTTCGTCAACCGCGATGGCGAAACAGGTTTCGTGGTGCCGCCGAGGAACAGCGATGCCTTGGCACGAGCGATCTCGAAGCTGGTGACCGATCCCCAACTCCAGCAGGAGATGGGCGTCCGCGCCCAGAGCCGAGCGCGCCTGGAGTTCGGCGTCGAGCGCATGGTCGAGGGCGTCATGGAGGTCTACCGAGCGGCACTCGGGCTCGAGTAGGCAGATCATCTCCTCGCCAGCGAACCAGCGCCTGGACGAGCAGATCTGGCTCGCTCACCTGGTCGTGTCGAGGTGTGCGCGAACTCGTCGTGCATGTTCGTCACCGTAGTGGAGGGCCACGAAGGCGATACTGTTGTCTTAATGCCGATCAGTCAGTGCCGCGACGCTCCTCCAGTGCTCGCCGAATCTCGCGCAGTTCTTGTCGTATCGCCTCGAGCTCCGTGTCCTGCTGGCGGAGAACTTCCTCGACCTTTGGCTGAAAGCACTGCCGGCCAGCACCGTGAGACCAGAAAACCTTACTCACACGCTGAGGGGGCTCGGGCAGGTCACGTTGAAAATGAGCGCACAGCTCGTATGTCTTGTCGCCCAGAACCCGATAGTCGTAGAGCTGCGCAGTGCCGGGGTCATGAGAGTTGATATTCACCCCTGACTCCCGTGACAGTTCGTCCAAAGAAGCGGGTAGGCGCCCGTGCCGGGTCCAGTAGAGATCCACGGCGCGCGTGATGCCACGCAGGGCTTCGACTCGTCGATCGTCCAGCCGTCGGGCGCGCTGCTCGCTCGGCGGACCGAGAACGATAAGGCCGCTCACCACAGCAACGACGACTACCCCGATGGCAAGGCCAATGAGGACGTGCGTCCCGGATGGCACTTTCACGGCCTGGCCTCCTTCTCTTCGAGCCGAAGATCCCAGAGGTAGTATCCGAAGATCGTCCCTGCAATCAGGGCAATCGTGAAAACTTTCAGAACGAAGCGGGCAGCGAGTTCCCCACCGAGAAGGTTGTAAACAAGGCCAGTGAAGTCACCGATGAGAAAGCCGGCGGCAATAAAGAGGGTTAGATACGTTAACCATCGGCGGATTTTCGAAGCTCTCTTTCTCGGGTCCAGCCTGGTTTCCAACCCGGTCAACCTGGATACATACAGAAATACTGGAAACGCTACAATGAGGGAGGATAGCGAGAATCGAATGGCGTCTCGGACGGCCTCCGCCACGATTGGCGGCGCCGCCGGATCCGGAAAGGCCTGGTTGATGAGCTGAAACAAGAGGTTGCCGAGGTTGAAGGCGCTGACGTACAGGGTGCTGAAGAGGACGAGGTACCTGAACGCCTCGCGGGCGGAGAGATACGGCCTCGGCCTTGGGACAGGAATGGGAAATTCGATCTCGGCAAAAGCGCCCAGTGCGCCTTTCACGTGCTCAGCGGTCCAGCCGGCGCGAAGGAGAACGTCCTCGATTTCGGCACGCGAAAGGCCCCGCGCGAGCCCGTCTTTGACAAAACCCTGTATCTCCTCGCTGATCGCCATCTCTTTCGTCTCCCTTCCGACCCAGGCTAGCCCGCATTTCTCAACGGGTCGTGAAGCGAGCGGGCGCAAGGGTTGGGAGGACAAGGCGCGCGCCGGTTCGAGGGCGCAGGCGTACTGGTGCAGTACGTCGAGCCCTCGAGCCAAGCGCAACGCAGTCATCGCGCACCATTGCGCTCGCGCAGCCACGAGCCGTTGAGAAATGCGGGCTAGCCCCTTACGGATCCGGGATCTGCTAGATGAGTGGCGTCCGGCCAAGCGACCGGCTTCTGCCAATGGCAACAGGCTCATATCCAAGCATAGACCCGCGGTTTTCTCCAGGGATTCAGTGCGCCAGGTATGGCTTCCGCCCATCATGGCCATAATCCCTTGCTGTCCTTGCAGTTACGGGACCTGTCGGGAAAACTCCACGTGCAACTGACCAAGCTGGTGACTGCAACGCAGAGGAGAATCCATTTGAATCGAGGTGCACTGGCATCTTGTGTCGCGCTGGCGGCCTTCTCTGCCTCCGGTTACCAAGGGGTGGCGGCGGGTTCGGAAGAGAGCGTGAAGATCGAGTACATCGCCCACGCGTCCTTTCGAATTCAGTCGAGCAGCGGCAGTAGAGTCCTCATCGATCCGTATGCTAGCCGGATCTGGCTCGGCTATGACTGGCCCAAAGGGATCGACGCCGATGCCATTCTCATCACCCATCCCCATTACGATCACGACGCGGGAGTGTTTCGGGGACGTACGTTCCCGTGGCCGGACGATATCCCGGTATACCGCGAGCCCGGCACCTATCGCGTTGGAGACATCGTCATCCACGGCATAAGGGGGAAGCACGCCGATCCCTATGGCAAGGAATTTGGACAGATCAACACGATCTTCGTGTTAGAGGTTGCTGGTATTCGCATTGCCCATCTCGGAGACAACGGTCCGCTGACCGCGGCGAATTATGCAGCCATCGGTGACGTGGACTTGCTGATGGTACAAATTGACAGCAAGTACCACATCGTTAAGCCGGAGGAACTCGAACGGCTCCGGCGCCGACTACACCCCCGCTGGTTGGTGCCGATGCACTATCGACTGGCGGATTTGGAATCGGATCCGGATAGTCCCAAAGACCTTGGCGACATAGAGCCCTGGCTGACACACCAGCAGAATGTTGTACGGCTCGAGGGTAACACCGTTCGATTGTCCGCAAGCGACAAGCAAGGGCACCCCGAGATTCTGGTATTCCAACACTCGCCTCTTGTGAAGCGACCGAAAGAATGAAAGTGAAAGTGCAGCGAGGCTTTCGGCACCGTGCTGCTCGAGGCCATGGCCTCCGGCACGCCGGTGATCAGCACCGAGCTTTCGACCGGCACCAGCTTCGTCAACCGCGATGGCGAAACAGGTTTCGTGGTGCCGCCGAGGAACAGCGATGCCTTGGCACGAGCGATCTCGAAGCTGGTGACCGATCCCCAACTCCAGCAGGAGATGGGCGTCCGCGCCCAGAGCCGAGCGCGCCTGGAGTTCGGCGTCGAGCGCATGGTCGAGGGCGTCATGGAGGTCTACCTGGCCACACTCGGGGTGTGTCCGCGACTTGGGTAGAGCGACGCGCAGGTGTCTACGCCTCGCTGAGGGCGCGATCCAGCAAATCCGCGATGCCGAGCTCCATTGCCCACCGCCGCAGATATTCGCGATCGAGACTTTCTCCCTGTACGCGCAACACGCCGAGAACGTCGGTCCATTGGCGCTCCGAAATCTCGCCACCCAGTCGGTACCATTCGAGCTTTTGCAGAACGATATCTTCTGGCGACGCGACGGGCACACTTCGGGCCGTCGGTTCATCCACGAGCGTGTCGAGCCGACTTCGCTCGAGGGCCACTTGGTCATAGGGCCGCTTCTTGGGCAAGAAGACGTCGATTTTGAGCATCGTGGGCTGGTGGATGAAATTGAACGATGTGTGCTCACGGAGGGCGCTGCGGATCATCTCCTCGTCGGCGAAGTAATCGGCTTCCAGCGCCTGGACAAGCGGTGCGACATCTTCGGCGACGAGATCGGCGACGAGATCGACGTCCATCGTGGCACGTGCCATGCCGTGTGCTGAGCTGGCGACGGATCCTCCGATCTGATACCGAACGCCGAGCCGCTCCAAAATATCGAGAACCGGTTCGAGGGCAGCGAGCAGATCTGGCTTGCTCACCTGGTGGTGTCGAGGTGTGCGCGAACTCGTCGTGCCAGTTCGTCGCCGTAGTGGAGGGCCACGAAGGCGAGCCCGATCTCCGTGTCGGTGGCGCCAGGCATCCTGCGCCGCAACGCCCGTCGCGATAACTCCGCGACGGTCGTGCTGAGAGAGCGAGCGGCCCCGAACCGCCGCGCCACGGTGGCCTGCCGCATTAGCTCGACCTGCTGACGTGCGGCCTCAGGATGTGTGTCGCTGCTTGCTACGGTTTTCATGGATGGAAAGTTGTTTTCCCCGTTTAGGGAACAGGGGCACGCTCAGGCTCTTGGGGGCCTCTCAAGGGAGGCGCGAGCGATAAGGGTCCCGGAATCCATACGCCGCGAGGATAGCCGAATGCGGTGTGGAGCCACAACAGACACGATAGGAGAAGGAATCAGGTAAGGGAGCCGTGTGCGGCCCATGGCCGTCGAACGAAGGGGTGTGATAGGAGGCGCTTGTATTGGTTCATATATCGGTACATAATTAAACCATGAAATCGTTCACAATTCACAACCTCGACGACGAGACGGCAAAGTTGCTCGACGAGCGAGCCCGGCGAGAGAACTCGAGCATCAACCGGGCGGTCAAGAGGCTGTTGCGCAGCGCCCTGGGGCTCGACGACCGCCCGCCCACCGATCACCGAGCTGAGTTCATGGATCTGTTCGGGACCTGGACGGATGGCGAGGCTGCGACCTTCGATGAGGCGATTCGGGCGTTACGATCTGTCGAGCGTGACGACTGGTAGCGGCCCTTGCGGAAAGTCCTGCTCGACACCAACGCCTACTCGGCCTACCGCAAGGGAGACGACCGCGTTCTCGAGGCGCTCTCCGAAGCCGACCGTGTCTTCGTGTCGGTCTTCGTGCTCGGCGAGCTCTTCTACGGATTCAAGGCCGGCGATCGAGAGCCGCGCAACCGCCGCGAACTCAGGGATTTCCTCCGCAACCCGACGGTCAGAACCCTGCACACTACCGACGAGACGGCCGATATCTTCGCCACGCTCAAGGATCGGTTGCGACGCAAGGGAACACCAATACCGATCAACGACGTGTGGATCGCGTCGCACTGTTTCGAGACCGGCTCGATCCTGGTGACCTTCGACGAGCACTTCTCGGCCATCGACGGATTGCGCATCTGGACCTATGAAGATCGTTAGCCCGCATATCTCATTGCCCTCCTGCTGCCGGCGGAGACTGGCCCGCGTCAACGTAGCGCGATGAGAGCTGTGGGCTGGGGAATTTGTCCCCACCAACCCGGTGTGAGTAGATCTGCAGAGACTTGGATACACACCGGCCGTGAGGTCCACCCAGGCAAAGGAGATGGTCTCGTGACAAAACAGAAAACCGTGCTCATCGCATCGCTGGCCGCCCTCGGTGTGACCTCAACCCTGAACGCAAGCTCGGCTCAGGACAAGGGCGCTCCCTACAGGCTGATTCGACCCTTCAACAGCTACGTTACGGCGTACGACGACGGCAACGTGGAACCGATGCGTCCCGATATCTTCGGCACCCGCGGTGTGGTCGCGACGGGCAACTACAGGGCCACGCTTGTCGGCATCGAGGTCTTGCAAAAGGGCGGCAACGCCTTCGACGCCGGAGTAGCCGCGGCCATGGCGCTCAAGGCCGTCACCTACGATATCGCCGGCTGGACAGGGGTGGCGCCGCTGATTCTCTATAGCGCCGCGGAAAAGCAGGTTATCACCCGCACCGGGGCCGGCACGGCGCCGGCGGCGGCGACCTTGGCAAATTACATCGCTCACCGGAAGGATGCCGCCCATGCGGCCATCGTCCCCGCCGACGTCGACGTCTGGCTCGCCGCTCTCGATAGATTTGGAACCATGAGCTTCGAGGAAGTGGCGCAGTACACCCTCACCATCGCCGAGGAGGGCTTCCACCTGCACCATCGACTGAAGTTCTCCATCGACCACCGTCAAGAGGCCATCAAGCGCTGGCCCTACAACGCCCAATACTGGCTCCAAAACGGCGAGGGGAGACAACGGCTCGGAAGCCTCATGGTGAACAAGGACCTCGGCAAGCTCATCCGTTACATGATCGATGCCGAACGCCGTGCTCTGACCGACGGCGGTGCCCGATCGGACGGCATCTGGGCGGCCAGGGATGCGTTCTACAAGGGGGAACCGGCCAGGGCCGTTGACGAATTCTTCAGGGAGCACCTGGACGGCCAGATGACCTATGAAGATCTGGCCAACTATCAGGGTGAATGGGACGAACCACTTCATACAACCTACAGGGGTTACGACGTCTATACCGCCGACGCCTGGTCGCAAGGTCCGCGCCTGATCCTGATGCTCAACATGCTCGAGAACTTCGACTTGAAATCTTTGGGCTATAACACTCCCGAATATATCCACGTGATTTCCCAGGCCATCAATCTGGCCATGTCCGATAGCCACAAATACCTTGGCGATCCAGACTTCGTGGACATTCCTGAAGAGCTTTATTCCAAAGAGTACGCTCGGGAGAGGATCAAGCTCATCGATATGGAAAGGGCCTTTCAGGATATGCCCCCCTGGGGAGATCCGATAAACATGAAAGGCGTGCACCCGGATTCACCCACCACCTTCGCGAGCCAGACACCGGAGGACTACGCCATGGGTACCGATCCCATGGAGCTGCAAAACAGTCTGGATACCACCTGCTTGAACGTGATGGACGGGGAGGGGAATGTCTTCTCCATGACCGAGAGCGATGGACACTTGTCGACGCCCCTCATCCCGGGCTGGGGGTTCGGCCTCGGCAGCCGGGGCGGTCAGTTCAATCTCGATCCCGGCCTTGCGAACGTGGTGGCTCCTGGAAAGCGGCCGCGAAACACCAACACACCTTTCATCATCATGAAGGACGGCAAGCCCTTCCTGGGGCTTTCCCTGGCCGGCGGAGACATGCAGGCGCAGGCGTTGATGCAGATTTTCTTCAACGTCGTCGAGTGGGGAATGACGCCGCAGCAAGCCATGGATCATCCGAGGCTCGGAAGCTACAACTTTCCCGGGACAGGACAGGAAATCAACAGTGGCCCGGGTCGTTTGAACCTCGAGGGACGTATCCCGAATGAGACGTTTGCGGCCCTCACCCAATTAGGACACAAGGTGGGTAGCTGGGGTTTATGGAGCTACGCGTCGGGAGACGGCACCATCACCTATCGGGATCCGGAAACTGGATTCATCATGGCCGCCGCCGATCCGCGCCGTGAGATGTACGCGCTAGGTTACTAGCGGGAAGGCCGCACCCTGGACAGCGACGGCCCGGTGTAATTACCTTCATCCATGGCGAGAACCAGGGAGGAGCTGCGTCGATACCTGGTGCGGGTGACCCCCGAGCCATCCTCCTCGGGCCCGCCCGCTTCTTCATGCGCCTGGCCGGCTCCTTGCGAGTGCTGGGCGTGGGTCTTGCGGCAGGCAAGGGGTGGGGAGGAAGCGATGCCTCGGACGCGACGCAGATCTGGGTGAGTAACCTCGCGCAAGGGGAACCGATCCAGATCACCGACTCGGAGGTACCGACGAAGAAGTCGTGGCCGCACTCGCCGCAGCGGGCGCGGGCGTCGCGGCCGGTACACCCCGGCACAGCTTCTCTTGGCCATCTCCCCTCCGCCAGGAGGAGACGGCCATCAGCGACCGGCTGCCGGGGCAGGCCGCGACGCCTCAGATGCCGGCCACGCATGCCTTTCGCTTTGCCGACTTGCATGACTGCTTCGAGCCCTTCAGGACCTCAATATCGCGCTATGGTCGCCTAACCAGACTCGCGACGCAGCCAGGCCGCTGGCAGCGAGTGAGATCAACGTCGCCGCCGCTACTCCAACGATGTAGTCGACGGCTGATGGCCTCACGTACCCGAAGACGAGGCCGGTCGTGATCCCCGACACGACATATGCGAATGCAACGCCGCACGCTGCGCCGGCCGTAGCGTAGGCCGCCATTCGTCCCATCAGCCCCGCGACTAGTGTGCCGTCCGTGGCGCCCAGCGCCCAGCGAACCGCCCACTCGCGCCGCTGCGTTCTCACTCGGTGCACCACGATACCTGCGATACCGCCGACGACCACGATGATACCCAACACCCCCAATGACGAGAACACATACATCTGGAGCCGCGCGGGTCCAACCGCTTCTCTCTCCAGTCGTATCAGTGTTTGTTGATTTGTCACCAAAGCCCTCGGTTCTACAGCGCGCACCACGCGTTCCAGCTCTGGCATCAACTGCTCGCCCCTCGCAGACGCTACGACAACCGTCGCGACGACCCTGGGTCTCGCGCCGAACGACAGGTACGCCTGCGGCGCGTGCCGTCTTTCGACGTTGAAATAGTCGGCGTCCTTTGTGATGCCCACGATCAAATGCGGTTCACTTCCAGTCCCCTCGATTGATACCGTCCTCCCAAGGACCCCTCCGCTCAGCTGCAGCTGCTTCACGGCAGATTCGCTGACAACCACCTCCCGCACGTCGGTGTCCCTCCTGTCAGTGAAGAACCGACCTCGTATCAACTTCACGTCCATTACGTCGAAGAAGTCGCTCGTACACACGAGCACGTCGGCCTGTACAATCCTATTGTCTTGTGCGCGGATTCGTTGCTGTCCGAGATTTCCAACCTGGATGCGGCCGCGGCCGACGAATCCCACGCGCTCTACACCTGGAAGCTCAAGGAGTTTGGCTCGCACCCCTTCGTAGAGGCGCAGCCTCTGCCCTGGGTCGGTGTTGTATTGGGCTCCCGGCGGCTAGATTCTCGCCACGACCACGCCACTCCGAACTCGGCCGGCGTCGTCCGACATGAGCGTCGCGAACGCACTGGCCACCGACGCCCACACGCACACCGCCGCCGTGCAGCAAGCGACCTGAACGACCACCTGTATTGCCTGTGCGCGTCGCTGGAATCGATGAGTGCCGCTGTGCCGCACGAATTCCGTTCCTGTCGTAGCCGACCGGCGTGGACTTCCGATCAGAATGAACGCGAAGACAAGAGAAAGAAGACATACGAAGATTCCTACGGTGACACCAGCACTCCAGTGGAACTCGGTCTTCTCAAGAACAGGCGTGCCGATCAGGCGTTCGAGCGTTTCCTGGTTGTTCAGCACGATAAAGGCGCCAAACGTACCTACAGTGCCAGCGAGAACGGTGACGAACGCAGTTTCGCCGAACGCGTCGCGAACGAGGTGTCCCCATCGCGCGCCGAGCGCGGTCCTGATTCGGCGTTCGACGGACCGCCCGATCCGCATTGCAAGCAGGAACTGAACGATTGTTAGCGCTGCCAAGGACAGAACACCCACAGCCAGTGCCAGTAGCAAAGTCAGCTGAGGAACGGCGCGGGTGAAGACCGCACGATCGAGACGCTCCGCGAAGAACGTCGTGGTTGCGTTCGTCTGTGGATAGACCGCTTGGAGTCGTTGGCCGAGCCCCGCGAGTAGCTCGTCGACTCCCTCCTGCTGCACACTTGGATCGACTGCGGCGAACACATAGTATCCATTGAACCGTCGTGGGTACGTCTCCAAGACCCCGCCGCCGAGCGTCCAGACATCTGGCCGATTGGCGACGAGTGGGTACGGCCACCTCGCGGCTTCGTTCATGACGCCGACGATCTGGACGGGTCTGTCGCCCAACCGAACCGTCGTGCCGATAACATCTTCGCGCCCGGCAAAGCGGCGCTTCCAGAGCCGTTCGCTGATCAAAATCGAAGTGCTAGTGCGTGCGTCGCCATCGATGTCTCTGTCGAACAGCCGACCTCGAAGGGGGGTGTAGCCGAACAGTCGAGGAAAATTGGTGGAGATGAAGAGCGCTTGCTCCTCGCTGCTGACATCCCCAACCGACAGAATGACGGGGCGGGCGACGATACCAAAGGCGACGTCCTTGACCGGCCATGGGAGCGCCTGCACATCGTAGACGTTACCAGCCGACAGTGATGCCGCGTCGATGGCGTTGCCGGTGTCGCGCTCCCAGATGACGTACAGATGATCGCCCGCGGGTCCCACGAAGGGAAGGCAGGAACTTGCGTAGCCACTGACCAGTACGGCGAGGAGCAAGAACCCGGCAGACAAGGAAAAACATACGATCCCGTATTCACTGGGAGAACCGTGCTTCACGATTCGACGGAATGTTCGCGTCACGTCTATATTCTCCGGTCGCCACCTCACCATAGGTCGCCGCTCAGCGGCGACGACCGTCGGTGCCGCGTTCACTCCGGCCCCGACCTGTCGTGGTGATGGTATTTTAGCTCGTTTAGACGGCCGGTCGAGCAGTACAGTTGACGTTGCTGCTGGAGTGCCCCGTGGATCTGAATGGGCCGTGTGTCTTGCCCGTCCTCAGTTACTAACCGCAGAGGCGCCAAGAGGGCCAGAGCTGGCCCTGTGGGGCCCGTCTGCCCGCCCCGCCTTGTCTTACTCGAGGTCTTCTTACAAGGTGTTGTCCAGACAGATGTCGCCTTATCCCGTGAAGGTAGGTGCCGCTCGACAGTGACAGGTTCCGCGCGCCGGAACCTTGCCTTCGTCGGGCCGATGTCTGGGTGATAGGTAGATCAATTCAAGGCAGATTGATGCTGGAATACGATACCCACATGACGCTCATCTCCTCCCGATCCACGAGGTAGATTCGCGAGCGGTTACGATCTATGGCAAACTGCCTACGAGGTGGGGCTTGGCGATTCTCGGGGCTCTTTCTCTCTATTCCTCGGACAATTATGCGCGAAACGATCGTGCCGTCGTCACCGTGAATCGTAATTAGGACCGCCTGGTCCCTTGGCATGTTCCAGAGTAGCCACAGGGATCCGTCCATGATGACCGCGTCGTCGACGTACTCGAAGAACCGTAGCAGATCTCGGGCATCGACAGTGGCATACCAGTCGAAAAACGCTTCCTCGATCATCCTCATCTCAGGGATGGTCAACTGAGCCTGCGCCAGCAGAGATCCATCCACCCCGAACCGCTGCAGAATGCCCTCCGTTTGGAGAAAAACCCAAACGTCTCCTTCCTGGGTGAAGAGCGGAAGCGCTTGGTTCCGCATAAAGCCTGGCAGCTTCCGTTGGTGCAACTCCTCCACAAACGTTTCCGGAACCCGCATTTCTTCGCTCACCAGCTCACTCAACAAGGCTACTTCCTGACCCCGGTCGTCAAGCACGGCGACCAGGGCACCTTTCGCTGCCAGGGCCATACTCGAGTAAGCAAGCCTTCCGTCACGATCGAAGGACATGCGCACAGGGGCTCCAATTACCGCGGCCTGCTTCTGCTCTAGAAACGTCCCACTAGACGAGAAAACCTGAACGGCCCCGCGCCCGTAGTCGAAAACGAGGATCCGATCGTCCTGCGTCCCCAACTCCAGTGGAAACGAGAACTCCCCGGGTCCCCGCCCTCCTCACTAATTTCTACGACGAAACTGTCTCACCTATCATTGGCAGAGACGGGGGCGGCGAGCGGTAACAGTCACGGAATCCATACGCCGCGAGGATAGCGGAAGGCGATGTGGAGCCACAACAAGCACGATAGGAGAAGGAATCCGGGCAGGGAGCGGGTTGCGAGGGCAGAGCTCGCCGGTACACCGGACCGGGTATCCCCCTGGACAGCGACGGCCCGGTGTAATTACCTTCATCCATGGCAAGAACCGTCGAAGAAACGATTACACCGGCAGTCGAGGAGCCTCAGCCGCAGCCTGACAAGCCCCGGCCGGGATGCGAAAAATCACCGCTGATGCCGCTGCGGCGGTCGATTCTGCTGACCGTGCTCTACGGCGACCTGTTCGATTACCCGATGAGCGAGGACGAGCTTCGTCGGTACCTGGTGCGGGTGAGCCCCGAGCCATCCTCCTCGGGCCCGCCCGCTTCTTCATGCGGCTGGCCGGCTCCTAGCGAGCATCGCCTCGGCGCCGTTAGCGGCCTCGAGGCCGGCCTGAGCGGCACGCAATTCGACGATGCGCTAGAGTCGCTGGTCGGTCCCTATCTATCCCGGTCTGCCGGGCATTATTGCTGGAAAGGCCGGGAACACCTCTTCGAGCTGAGGCGACAGCGCGCCTCCCTCTGCCGTCGCCGATGGCCGCAGGCCCGCCGCTATGCACGCTGGCTCGCTCGGGTCCCCTTCGTTCGCATGGTGGCGGTGTGTGGGTCCCAAGCGATGGAGAACGGCGGTGAGGATGGCGATATCGATATCTTTTGCATCACCGAGCCACGGCGCCTGTGGCTGGTTCAGCTCGCGGCGATGATGTTGTGGCGGGTTGCCAGGATTTTCTCCGCCCGCATCTGCCCCAACTACTTCCTCACCCTGCGCTCTCTGGGGCTCGAAGAGCGCAACCTGTACACGGCGCACGAAGTAACCCAGGTCGTTCCGCTCTGGGGCGAGCAAGCTTACGAAGCGTTCCTCGCCGCCAACCGGTGGGTCGAGGACTACTTGCCGCAACTGGACTTCGGGGATCGCCGGCGATTCCTGGAGGATTCTCCGACACCAGCCACGACAGCACGGCTGGAGCGATTGCTGGGAGGAGGGCTCGGTGATGCGGTCGATCGCCTGATCTACAGGATGCTCCTTGTCTACTATCCGATTCGGCTACGGCGGCGGCGCTTGAGCAAAGAGGATGTGGAGCGCGCCTACCGCCGTGATCGTCAGGTTGTCATTGACGGTGGCTTCTCGACGGCGGTGGCCCGCAGCTTCAAGAAACGAGTCCGGGATCGGTTGGGTGAACAGGTTCCGGAAGCCGTTCTTGCCGGCCTCTTTCCTCGGGCGGCGAGCACCTCCGTACCGGCAAGATCCAAGCGAAGCCATCCGGTTTGGGGCCGGCTGTTTGCCCGGCGCTACGGAACAGAGCGCCGGCCAGGCTTTGCGGAAGCCGATGAGTGACCTCGTAGCGATCGCTGCAGAGTCTCCTCAGGAGTGCTGCGGGTCGGTCCTGCGGCAGGCAAGCAGCGATGCCAGAGCGGATCGTTCAAACCGAGCAAGCGCAACGCCGTCGACGCGCGCCTATTCGCGCCCGCAGCAGAAGACCAATGTAGAGAACAAGGTTCTCTTCGGGCAGTCCTACTACCTGCGCTTCGACCCCAAGCTGTGGCGAGCGATGCAGCCGTATCCGCCGTTGGGGACGCTGTATGCCGCCGCGACCCTTCGAGACAGGGGTTACGACGTGGCGCTCTTCGACGCCATGTTGGCCGGCTCCGAGGAACAGTGGGGTGTCACAATCGACCGGGAGCGGCCACGCTTCGCAGTGATCTACGAGGACAACTTCAATTACCTGTCGAAGATGTGCCTGCTGCGCATGCGACAGGCCGCCTTCAGAATGATCGACATGGCCCGGGCACGCAGCTGCACGGTGATCGTTTGCGGCTCTGACGTCACCGACCATTCCGAGCAATATCTCGAACGTGGCGCCCACTTCGCCCTCATCGGCGAGGGCGAAGAGACGCTGAGCGAGCTCCTGGACCGGCTCACCGGCCGATCGACCACCGAGCTTGAGAAGATCGCCGGTCTCCAGCGCCGCAACGGCGATGGCCAGGTTGTCAGCACCGGGCCGCGCCCGGTCATGCGCGACCTCGACGCCCTTCCCCGCCCGGCGTGGGATCTCGTCGATATCGCCAGGTACCGATCGATCTGGCGGCAACGACACGGCTACTTCTCGATCAACATGGCCACCACGCGCGGTTGCCCGTTCCATTGCAACTGGTGCGCCAAGCCGATCTGGGGGCAGACCTACCAGGTGCGCAGCGCTGCCGATGTGGTCGATGAGATGAAGTTCTTGAAGAGCCAATACGGCATCGACCATATCTGGTTCGCAGACGACATCCTGGGCCTCGAGCCCGGCTGGCTCGAGAAGTTCGCGGAATGCGTAGATGAGCAAGATGCCAGGGTGCCCTACAAGTGCCTCAGCAGGGTGGATCTAGTGCTGCGCCCCGGCGAGATCGAAGCCCTGCGACGCTCGGGCTGTGAGATCGTCTGGGTTGGCGCCGAGTCCGGCTCGCAGAAGATCCTCGATGCCATGGAGAAGGGCACGCGCGTCGAGCAGATCCACGAGGCGGCGCGGCGCCTGCGGGCGGCGGGTATACGCGTTGGCTTCTTTCTCCAGTTCGGTTACCCGGGAGAGACAGGCGCAGAGATCGAGATGACCCGCAAATTGGTGCGGCAGTGCGCCCCGGACGAGATCGGCATCTCCGTTTCCTACCCCCTGCCCGGGACCAAGTTCTACGAGCGGGTCAAGGGACAGCTCGAGGAAAAGCGGAATTGGGTCGACTCCGACGACCTGGAGATGATCTTCGTCGGGCCCTTCGGCACCGCCTTCTACCGCAAGCTCCATCTGGTGGTGCAGAAGGAATTCCGTTGCGGCAAGGCGGCTGGCGACCTGTGGGCGGCGATCCGGCATCCAAGCAAGCTCCGCGACCGTGGCCTCCGCTGGTTGCTCCACCGCCTGGCCGCGGCAGCTTTTCACCTCTCGACCTTGCCGATCGAGCGTCTACGGCTGCGACGCCTGGGACACCTTCCCCACCCGAGAGCGACGGCCCTTCCTGCCCGTATGACGCGGGCCGAGGCGGCAACGCCGACCCCCCAATCCCCCAGATAAAGCCCAATGCGACGCAAGGTGGTTCTGTACAACCCGAAGGCGGTCTTTCACACCATGCCGTTGGCGCTGGTGGCGATCGGCTCCGGTTTCGATCCCCAGCGCTACGATCTGCGCATCGTCGACGGCCGCCTGGAGAGAGACCCACTCGCGGCGTTGCAGAGGGAGGTGAACGGCGCTGTCTGCCTCGGGATCAGTGTGCTCACCGGGGCTCCGATCCTCGACGCGCTGCGCGCTTCCCGCATGACCAAGGCAACCCACCCAGAGGTTCCCGTAGTTTGGGGCGGCTGGCACCCCTCCCTCTTTCCCACCGATACGCTCGCTGAGCCGAGCGTCGACATCACCGTCGCCGGCCAGGGCGAGGAGACCTTCGGTGAGCTGGTCCAGCGGTTGGCCGAGGGGGAGGAGCTTGCGGGGTTAAAGGGAATTTGCTTTCGGTCCGGCGAAGAGGTCGTCACGAACCCTCCACGGCCTCTGATCGACATGAACGAGCTTCCGGCGCACGACTACGATCTCGTTCCGGTGGAGCGTTACTTCGAGGCCAAGGGGCAGCGCCAACTCGACTACATCTCCTCGACCGGCTGTTACTTCCGCTGTGCTTTCTGTGCCGATCCCTTCGTCTTCAAGCGCGGCTGGGTGGCACTCACCCCTGAACGGATGGGAGAGGAAATCGAGCGTCACTGGCGACGCTATCAATTCACCGAGCTGGCGTTCCAGGATGAGACCTTCTTCACCTATGACAAGCGCGTCGAGGCGATCGCCGAGGAGTTTCTCGGCCGCAACCTGCGCTTCGCCTGGACGGCCACGATGCGCGCCGATCAAGGCGCACGGCTCAACGAGGCAACCTTCGAGCTTTGCGTGCGCTCAGGTCTGCGACGCCTGATGATCGGGGTGGAGTCCGGCTCCCAGGAGATGCTGGACTGGATGAAGAAGGATATCACTCTCGAGCAAGTGCTCGAGTGCGCGGAGATCTGCGTGCGTCACGGGGTCGGCGCCATCTTTCCCTTCATCGTCGGCTTCCCGGACGAGCGGGAGGCGGGCGTGCGGGCAACCCTAGGGCTGGCGAAGCGGCTGCGCTCCCTGAGCCCGAGCTTCGAGACGCCGATCTTCTACTTCAAGCCCTATCCGGGCTCCGCGATCACACAGGATATGGTGGCCAAGGGCTACCAGCTCCCCGACAGCTTGAAGTCGTGGGCGGATTTCGACTTCATCGGTTCCTCCGGCCCCTGGGTTACAGAGGAGCTCGAGCGCTATGTCGAGCGCTTCAAGTTCTACAACCGCTTCGCCGGTGGGCCGGAGAGCTGGCTGCGCTGGCCCCTGCAGCAGCTCGCCCGCTGGCGCTGCCGCCGAGACTGCTACTCGCTGCC